>JAHZHF010000175.1 GCA_019420405.1 Clostridiales bacterium | reverse complement strand
TCCCCGCCGCTTCCGGACGTGATCCAACGGAAAATGTTAGTGCACTAAATAGCTGAAAATCCCCAATATTCTATGTCCACAACGCCCAAAATATGATATACTGTCAGAGAAAACGGCCGCCACGGAATCAGGCCGGCGCTTTTCCTGCGGCGGGATTCTGCGGCGAATAGAATCAGAGAGAAGGTAGAAGAATTATGGCAGAAGTACAGAATACAGGCGGATGCACAGAGGAATCCTGTGCGGGCTGCGCTCATGCGGACTCATGCACAAGCAAGAAGACAGACTTCCGTGAGCCGGCGAACCAGTACTCCTCTATTAAGAGAGTGATCGGAGTGGTCAGCGGCAAGGGAGGCGTAGGAAAGTCTCTTGTGACAGCTTCGCTTGCAAGGAGGATGATTGAGAAAGGATACACTGTGGGAATCCTGGATGCGGATATCACAGGACCGTCCATTCCGAAGATGTACGGCGTTCATGAGAAGGCGAGAGGAACTGAGGACAGCATCATGCCCTGTATCGCGAAGGATGGGACGAGGATTATGTCGGTGAATCTGCTCCTTGAGGACGAGTCCGCTCCTGTAATCTGGAGAGGGCCGATCATTGCCGGAGTGGTAAAACAGTTCTGGACAGACGTTATGTGGGGAGATCTGGACTATCTCTTTGTGGACATGCCGCCGGGAACAGGCGACGTACCGCTGACCGTGTTCCAGTCACTTCCGGTGGACGGCGTGGTGATCGTGACGTCTCCGCAGGATCTGGTGCAGATGATCGTGAAGAAAGCGGCAAATATGGCAGAGCAGATGAATATCCCGGTGCTCGGAATTGTGGAGAATTACAGCTATGTGAAATGTCCGGACTGCGGCAGAGAGATCAAGATATTCGGTGAGAGCCATATTGAGGAGATCGCAGCAGGGATGAATGTTCCGGTACTTGGAAAGATGCCGATCGATGTGACTCTTGCGGAAGCGGTTGAGAACGAGAAGTTCTATGAGGCCGCGAATCCATACCTGAAAGACGTAGAGCTGTAAAATACAGATCCGGAAACGGACAGGATGAATTCAGAACAGGCGGCCTGAGTTTAGGAACCGGCAGGCACAGTCAGAGCGGGCAGGCTGCATTTCCGCCGCACAGACGATACGGATCTGTGGGCGGAGAGTGCAGGACTGCCCGTTTCAGCAGTATACAGGAGGAAAAAGAGTTGATAGGCCAGAGGTTTAATATATGGAGAGAAGGAGAATATGATTATTCTGCGGCATATGGGTTTGTTCCGTTTATGGTCAGCTATATCCATGAGGACGATGAGATCCGGCCGGGGATGCTGGTCGTTCCGGGAGGCGCGTACCGGTATGCTTCCCCGTCGGAGGGACATATGGTGGCGGAGGAGTTTTACAGAGAAGGATACAATGTTTTTGTGCTGGCATATACGGTGAATTGTCTGGATACCCCTCTGAAAATGCAGCCGCTGAAAGACATATCAAGAGCAGTACGCATCATTCGCAAATATGCAGTTCGGTGCCATATTGCCCCGGACAGGATCGCAGTCTGCGGATTTTCTGCGGGAGGACATCTCTGCGGGAGTCTGTGTGTACACTGGGGAGATGTCAGTGATCCGGCCGGGGATTATGCAGAAGTTTCCAACAGACCGGACGCGGCGCTTCTCTGTTATCCGGTGATTAATTCCGGAAAGTATGCAAACAGGGCGTCTTTTCTGGCGCTTTTGGGAGAAGATCCGGATGAGGAGGAACTGCACTACATGTCCCTGGAATATCATGTGACAAAAGAGACGCCGCCCTGTTTTCTGTGGCAGACAGCTCCGGACGCATCCGTGCCTGTGGAAAACAGTTATCTTTTTGCGGAAGCGTGCAGAAAAGCAGGAGTACCCTACGCGCACCATGTGTTTTCCGAGGGAGTACACGGCATGTCCGTGGCGACAGAGCAGTGGCTGGATCGGGACTTTGGAGATACTTATACACTTGACCAGATCCGGATGCTCTGCAGCGCGATCCGTGAAGAGAAGGCTCCGTATCCGGAGGAAAAGGCACAGGAAATTGCAGAAGAATTCGGATTTGACGGAAAAAAGAGAGAAAAGTGGACTCCGGAAGAAAAGGAGCGGATCAGGAAGACTCTGCCCGAGGTTGGAATCTGGCCGAAACTGGCTGTGAGCTGGCTGAACCGTCAGTGGGAGGTCCTCTCGTCACAGAAACGGGAAGCAGGCTCAGAGGTTTAGAGAGGCAGAATACCAGAGTCCAGAGAAGAAGTTCAGAGAGACAGGAGGAAGAGAGAGCATGAGGATACTGTTTATCAGACACGGGGACCCGGATTATGTAAATGACACCCTGACAGAGAAAGGACACCGTGAGGCGGCGCTTCTTGCGGAGCGCGCAGAGGAGTTAAACCTCGGTACATGTTTTGTGTCTCCGCTCGGCAGAGCGCAGGATACGGCCGGGTACAGTTTAAGAAAAACGGGAAAAAGTGCGGAGACTCTGGACTGGCTGAGGGAATTTCCGGCGCGGATTGATCTCAATGAAGCCGTTCATCTTCAATGTGCCTATCCCACGGCGGATAAAGAGGACGGGAGATACACGCCGCGGATCGTGTGGGATGTGACGCCGTCCTACTGGATGAAACATACGGAGCTGATGGACGCTGCCGCCTGGAGACGCTCAGAGATCTGTAAAAGTTCAGATGCAGAGGAAGTCTATGACCGGGTGACGAAAGCGTTTGATGCATTTCTTGCCGGACGGGGGTATGTCCGGGAGGGGATCGGTTACCGGGTGGCAAAGGAGAGCACGGAGACGGTGACGTTTTTCTGCCATTTTGGGATTACCTGTGCGCTTCTGGGGCATTTGTGGAATCAGTCGCCCTTCTCTATGTGGCAGAACCTGGCGCTGGCGCCGACTTCTGTGACAGAGATCGTGACGGAGGAGAGAGAGCAGGGATACGCATGTTTCCGGGGACTGAAACTCGGGGATGTGACACATCTGGTTCTGGGCGGCGAGCCGGTTTCATTTGCGGCGAGATTCTGCGAGGTTTACAGCGATATGAGCCAGAGACACTGAGAAAGCCCGGAATGCATAGTATAATAGAAAGCAGAAAAGGAGTTTTCTATTATGGCGTATGAGACATTTGCCGCTGTGGAAGGGATCATCCGGGGGATCAATCAGGGGGATGACTGCTGTTCCATGATGCTTTCCGTGGTCAGCAATTCAAGTATTGTAAACATAACTGTGACAGGAGAGACTGTAGTGATTGACAATGTGAGGCTGCGTCCGGGCATGAGAATCGCAGCGTTTTATGACGCGAATCTTCCGGTGCCGGCCGTGTATCCTCCACGCTACCGGGCGGAACTTGTCACAACACTCAGAAGAGGGCAGCAGGTGAAACTGGATTATTTTGACGAGAATCTGACTTCCTCTGGCAATACTCTCAGGCTGAACCTGGGACCTGCAGTAAATATCGGGACGCTGAACGGGCAGAGATATACGTGCAGTCCGGAGAATTCAGAACTTCTTGTGTACTATACGACAGCTACATTCAGTATACCGGCCCAGACGACACCTCAGCGGGTGATTGTGCTGTGTGATTATTAAGGTTAAGGCCAGGCACGGTGTATGGAGCGGTGAGAAGGAGCCGGAGCTGTTTTTACGGCAGCAGAATATAGTCAGAAAAACGGAAAAGGACGGCCGGAAAAAGCGGCCGCCCTTTTATGTTCTTCTGGAAATAGTACGGAGACCGGATTCACTCAATCATCTGTGAAAGTTTGATATAGAAGATGCTCAACGCTTCACAATGCCTGTTTGAGATCGGACAAATAGTAGGAATCTGCCTGTCCAGAATCTGTACAGGCGTGCTTATGCGCACGATATAGTCATACATATATTTTAGAAAATCTTTGTTTGTGGGCTTTTTATTTCGATTAGATTTATTGAAAATGCTTTCAAGCAGCTCTTCATTCGGAGAGTTCCAGACGGAACTTACAATTGTCCGCATGTTTTTCTCTACACAAGTCCAGCTTGTGTGATAGTGACTGGCAATGTCGATGTACAGGCACTTAGTGATACATTCTAGCCGTTCGGGATCTTCTGCGACGAGCATGAGTCCGTAAACCACATAGTTATATCCCGTATAGGAACGGCTGACTCCAAAGGAGTCCAGAGTGTTGATTATAACTTTTTCATAATTCATCTGTATGCCCCTCTCTTCGAGTTGAGACACCTGTCTGTTTTTGCACACCCATAATATCGTAAAATGGAAAATTTTGACATACAACAGAAATTATTCGACTATTTTCGACCACAAGTTACTATTCACAGTAACGAACTGTTACGTCGTGCGCAGGATTTTTGAATTTCAGTCTTTTCTTTTTCATATACATCTGCTATAATAAATAAGCTGTGGAATTTCCGGAAGGATAAATCCACCGTTTTATACATGGAGACGTATCGAAGTGGTCATAACGGGGCGCACTCGAAATGCGTTTGCCCTCCGGGGCACGAGGGTTCGAATCCCTCCGTCTCCGCTATTGAGTATGGGGAATCCTGATTTTATCTGGGATTCCCCTTTTTCATTTCATAGGACTTCGTTCACTGTGAAATATAAAGCACTATGGAAATATAAAGCACCATGGAAGAGCGAAAATTAAATCGCTGTTCCATGGTGCTTTTCTTTTGTATGCTGCCGGAAATGAACGGCTGTATCCATACATTAAGATAACAATTTAGTCGTCTTCCTCTGTCTGAACCGTGTAGGTCTGTCTCTTTCTCGCCATCTCATCGCTTGCCAGATATTCGTCGTATGTGGTGATCTTATCGATGAGCTGTCCTCCCGGTACAATCTCCATGATACGGTTGGCTGTCGTCTGTACGATCTGATGGTCTCTCGAGGTGAAGAGCAGTACGCCCGGGAACTTGATCAGGCCGTTGTTGAGTGCTGTGATCGCTTCCATATCCAGATGGTTGGTGGGCTCGTCGAGAAGCAGTACATTTGCTCCTGAGATCATCATCTTAGAGAGCAGGCAGCGAACCTTTTCGCCTCCTGACAATACTTTGATCTTCTTTACGCCGTCCTCGCCGGAGAAGAGCATACGGCCGAGGAATCCGCGCACGTATGTGACATCCTTTTCCTCTGAATACTGAGTGAGCCATTCTGTGATATTGTAGTCGCTGTCAAACTCGCCGCCGAAATCCTTCGGGAAGTAAGCCTGAGATGTAGTTACTCCCCATTTGTATGTTCCCTCGTCCGGCTCCATCTCGCCGATCAGGATTTTAAAGAGTACGGTCTTTGCAAGCTCGTTACTGCCGACGAAGGCCACTTTGTCGTCGTGTCCGAGTGTGAAACTGATATTATCCAGAACTTTTTCACCGTCGATAGTCTTGGAGAGTCCTTCCACGGTGAGTACCTCGTTTCCGATCTCGCGGTTCGGACGGAAATCGATGTACGGATATTTTCTGCTGGACGGTTTGATCTCGTCGAGCTGGATCTTCTCAAGGGCGCGCTTTCTGGAAGTCGCCTGCTTGGACTTGGAAGCGTTGGCGCTGAACCGTGAGATGAATTCCTGGAGCTCTTTGATCTTTTCCTCTTTCTTCTTATTCGCCTCTTTCATCTGGCGGATGAGAAGCTGGCTTGATTCATACCAGAAATCATAGTTTCCGGCATAAAGCTGGATCTTGCCGTAGTCAATATCCGCGATCTGTGTACATACTTTATTCAAGAAGTAACGGTCATGGGATACAACGATAACCGTGTTGTCAAAGTTAATGAGGAACTCTTCCAGCCATGCGATCGCGTCCAGATCCAGATGGTTGGTAGGCTCGTCGAGGAGCAGGATGTCCGGGTTGCCGAACAGGGCCTGAGCCAGAAGGACTTTGACCTTCTCCGGGCCTGTGAGTTCTTTCATATATTTATAGTGAAGATCGGTTTCAATCCCAAGGCCGTTTAAGAGGGACGCCGCGTCTGATTCCGCTTCCCACCCGTTCATGGTCGCAAATTCTGCCTCCAGCTCACTGGCCTTGATTCCGTCCTCGTCCGTGAAATCTTCCTTTGCATAGATCACTTCTTTCTCTTTCATGATCTCATACAGTCTTGCATTTCCCATGATAACCGTATCAAGCACGGGGAATTCGTCATATTTAAAATGATCCTGCTGCAGGAAAGAAAGCCGCTCTCCTGGTGTGATGACAACATCGCCCTTTGTGGGTTCAAGCTGTCCGGAAAGGATCTTCAAGAATGTAGATTTTCCCGCGCCGTTGGCCCCGATCAGGCCGTAGCAGTTGCCCTCTGTAAACTTGATGTTGACATCTTCAAAGAGAGCCTTTTTTCCAACTCGCAGAGTCACATTGTTTGCACTGATCATTGTACTATCTCCTTATCATTTTAGAAAACTGTCTGTGTTCTTCCACGCGCACGGTACGCTTTATGTCCGGCCGGATATAAAGCCCTGTTTTGCCCGGAAAAACCGGGAAAACGGCTTCCGTTTTCAGGAAGCTGTGCGCTACCGCCTATATTAACATGAAAATACAGGAAAAAGCAACAGCTATTTAGTGCACTAACATTTTCTGTTAAATACGGCCGGAAGCGGGGCGGAA
>JAHZHF010000174.1 GCA_019420405.1 Clostridiales bacterium | reverse complement strand
TCGCTCCGATTCCGGCCGTATATAACAGAAAGTGTTAGTGCACTAAATAGCTGAATGGTTCTTGATATATGCCATAAGTCGGGGTATGCTTATATGTAAGAAAAGCATTCAAAACAGATTCGGAGGATGCCGCAGGCATCGGGAAGGAGCGAGGAACAATGAAAATTGCCTGCCTGGCAGAAAATACAGCTGTGGATGAAAGGTTCGGTTCGGAGCACGGACTGTCTCTTTTTATTGAGACAGGGGATCACAGAATTCTTTTTGATATGGGGCAGACCGGGATTTTTGCGGAAAACGCGGAGAAGATGGGAATTGACTTAAGTTGTGTGGATCTGGCCGTGCTTTCACACGGGCATTATGATCACGGCGGAGGACTGAAAAAATTTTTTGAGAGGAACCATACGGCTCCGGTTTATCTCAGCCGGTATGCTTTCGAACCGCATTATAACGGAGCGGGAAAATACATAGGGCTGGATCCGTCGCTGCGCGGAGAAGCCAGCAGGCCGGACGGCGGAAAAGGAACAGAGATGCGGTTCCGTTTTACAGAAGAAAAGACGGAGATCGGAAAGGGGCTGACGCTTTTTTCCTGCAACGACCGGGAGAGAAAATATGAGTTTGGGAATTTTGGACTCAGCGTGATGAGGGACGGCAGGCGGATTCCGGACGATTTCCGCCATGAGCAGTATCTTCTGATCGAAGAGGCGGGAAAGCGTATCTTAATCAGCGGATGCTCCCATAAAGGAATCCTGAATCTTGAGGAATGGTTTCGGCCGGATGTGCTGGTGGGAGGCTTCCATTTTATGAAGATACAGCCCGGGAAAGAGCTGGCGGAATATGCGGCCTTTCTGAACGGTTATCTGACAGAATATTATACCTGTCATTGTACGGGAGCAGAACAGTATGCGTTTATGGATAAATATATAGATCGACTGCATTATCTGGCGGCGGGGAAAATCATTGCAATCTGACGATAATGCTGAACATATTGAAGAGGGGAGGAAATATGGACAGACTGAAATCTGTATTTTTGATGCTGATTCAGAAGCCGTCAGCGGTGTCCGGGAAGACTGATTCGGCAAAGCACAGCCGCTGTATACTGGATTTTCGGGTATCGGGGAGGGCGGCCGCAGCCGCGGCCGTAATGATCCTGGCGGCAGCCGGCATCGCAGTATTCCTTTTGACAAACGGACAGGGACAGCCGCCGGGAATGATGTTTGGAGGAACCCTGGCTTACGGGGGGGAGGATCAGAGAGTTGACCACCTGAGCCATGGGATCGAGTACCGGCTGGATGGCAGGACGGAAAGTGCGGCCTTTTACCGGGAAGTCTGGAGGGAGGGGGAGCTTGAGGACTACGAACTCCTGAGTGTCAGGTCCGTGGGAGAGGAGGAAGGAGAACTTCCGCTAAGGGGAAGAATTGTATCGTCCCGGGATTATGACCTGACTCATGATCCCGGAAACTGGAGGCTTGACAGCCGCCTCTTCCTGGAGCCCGCCGGCGGCGGAGAGTCAGAAGCGCTCTCGGAGACTTATTCCCTATCCGGCAGCAACAGCGGCAGCTTTGGAGACAGTTTCCGTGTGGATGAGAACCGGAAGCAGGATGAGATCGCGGTGGAGGATGATCTTGTGATTGCCGTTCATCACATCGGCTGGCGGAGCCAGGACGGAAATGCCGGCGGAGTTTCCTCTTTCCCCTGCACGGAACTGGACGACCGGCGTGGCGGCCTATACTGGGATCAGGACCGACGGGAGGCCAACAACACGGAAATTGTCTATCGCATGGCTGTGTCAAAGCGGACAGTCCGGGAACTGGAGGAGGCGTATCGTGTCTCACCGGAAGTTTTGGAGCTTATGGACGGCAGAACGGCAGGGAACAGTCAGGATGCAGATCCCGGCGATACGTCGGGGCTTGCCCGCGCTGCGGAAGCTGTATATATGAAGGAGATGGGAGAGTTTACCGTTGGGGCGGATTACGGCACAAAGCCGGATAGCGTAACCGTAACAGTTTCGTTCACGAAACAGCCGGCAGAAGCAGCCCGCTGGAATCTGAAAATGAAGAAAAAAGCGGTTCTTCTGCTTGCGTTAGTTGAAGATGCGGAGCGGATTGAGTGGAGCTATCCGGAAGGAAGCAGAGAGAAAGAGTACCGTTTCATGCTGGACGTGGAAAGTGCGCAGGAACAGACCGGGATCCGGGATGTGAAGGAGGGTGCAGGTTCCGCGCCGGCCCTGCAGGAAATCTGGGAGAAGGCGGCCGTCCTGGAAGAAAACTGCCGCTATGTGGACGCAGAATATACAGAGGATGGACAGTGGCGTACAGAAGACGGACAAACCTATCCGTATCGGTATATTGTGGCAGGAATTCTGCCGAATGCTTCTTACGGCGGCATGGCAGAAATTCTGGCGGACGAGCCGGATGTTACCTATGAGGAGGCGATGATGAAAACGCTGCTTTCCGGTACTTCTATGCAGGGAGGCGTGGGAATACGGATCATCGGGTTGTTATAGGTTAAGCAGCAGTTCAAGCTTTTCTGTTGTAATTTGTAAGTGAAGTATAGTATAGTAGATGTAGTGAAAAAGATAAACGCGGCTACGCGGATATAAGGAGGACATATGAGATACGAAATCAAAGGAGAGACACTTCCCGTAGTAATCTGTTATCTGGAAGACGGAGAGACGATGATCACAGAGAGCGGCTCTATGAGCTGGATGTCTCCGAACATGAAGATGGAAACCACCTCTAATGGGGGAGTGGGAAAAGCGATCGGAAGGATGTTAGCAGGCGAAAAAATTTTCCAGAATCGTTATACGGCGGAACACGGGAACGGAATGATCGCGTTCGCGTCCAGTTTCCCGGGACAGATCCGGACGTGGGACGTGGCCCCGGGCAACGAGGTGATTGTTCAGAAGTCAGGATTCCTGGCAGCAGAGGAGAGCGTAGAGCTGTCCGTATTCTTTCAGAAGAAACTGGGAGCCGGATTCTTCGGCGGAGAAGGATTTATCATGCAGAAACTTTCAGGAAGGGGAACAGCGTTTCTGGAATTTGACGGCCATGTGGTGGAGTACAATCTTCAGCCGGGCCAGCAGATCATAATAGATACCGGTTATCTGGCAGCCATGGACGCGACCTGCAATATGGAGATTAAGAGTGTGCCGGGGCTTAAGAATATGGTATTTGGTGGAGAAGGACTGTTTAATACTCTGATTACCGGACCGGGGCGTGTATGGCTGCAGACAATGCCGATTTCAAATGTGGCGTCTCAGATTTTAAGATTCATGCCGGCCACCAAGTAAGAGTTCCCGGAAAGGACTGAATTCCCCGGAGGGGAAGCCAATCTGACATAGCTGGTATACAAAACCCGGAAGAAAGTAAGGGGATGGTTTTTTGTCCCCTGCTTTCTTCCGGGTTTCTTTTGCTGCGATTTTAAAGCAGGAGTCAGAACCGGAAATCTCTTCGATTATCCTGCTCAATCAGGCGAAGATTCTCAAGAACGACTGCACGTGCTTTTTCATTTGGAACATTCAGCACTTCTTTTTCTATCAGTTTATCTCCGATTGCCTTAGTCTCCGGTGAAGCATAGTCCATCAGATACTCTTTCAGTGTCATCAGTGCGTTCGGATGGCAGCAGTTCTGGATCTGTCCGCTCTTGCAAAGAGACATGAAGCGATCGCCGGTACGCCCTTCTCTGTAGCATGCAGTACAGAAGCTGGGAATATAGCCCATCTCCATAAGCCAGCGCACAACTTCATCCAGAGTACGATTATCGCTTACATCGAACTGCTCTGAACTCTCATCTTCCGGCTCCGGCTCATAATACCCGCCGACGCTTGTGCGCGATCCCCCGCTGATCTGAGAGATCCCGAGATGAAGAGCACGCGCGCGGCAGTTCTTGCCTTCCCTTGTGGAGATAATCATGCCGGTATACGGAACCGAAATTCGGATGCACGCAATGATCTTTAAGAATGTATCATCGTCAATTCCGTTATCAAATTCTTCCGGATTAATATCGTCCGCATGCTTCAGCCTCGGCACACTGATTGTATGCGGGCCGACCCCAAAGGCTGCTTCCAGATGCTCTGCGTGCATAAGCAGTCCCGCGAATTCATAACGATATTTGTCCAGGCCGAAGAGAACGCCCAGGCCCACGTCGTCGATGCCGCCTTCCATTGCACGGTCCATGGCCTCTGTATGATAATTGTAGTCATGTTTCGGCCCGGTGGGGTGGAGCTCAAGATAACTTTCTTTGTGATATGTCTCCTGGAACAGGATATAGGTTCCGATTCCGGCCTCTTTCAGGAGACGGTAGTTGTCAACAGTAGTTGCGGCAATATTGATATTTACACGGCGGATTGCTCCGTTTTTGTGCTTGATGCTGTAGATGGTCTCGATAGATTTCAGGTAATAGTCCATCGTGTTTCGTACCGGATCCTCACCGGCTTCCAGAGCGAGACGTTTATGTCCCATATCCTGAAGCGCTATGACTTCTCTGCGGATGTCTTCCTGAGAGAGCTGCTTCCTCGGGATGTGTTTATTCTTTGCATGGTACGGGCAGTATGTACAGCCGTTGATGCAGTAGTTGGAGAGATAGAGCGGCGCAAACATAACGATACGGTTGCCGTAGAAGTCCTTCTTGATCTGCTCGGCAAGTTTATAGATTTCCTGATTCTTTTCCTCTATCGGACAGGCGAGAAGAACGGAAGCCTCTCTGTGGGAGAGCCCTTTTCTCTTTTTCGCTTTTTCGATAATGGAATCAATCAGTTCTACATTTTCTTTATTCTCGTCGGCATAGGCGAGTGTGGCAAGGATTTCTTCATGATTGATGAAATCATCTGCACATTTGGAATTTACGTCATACATAATGTTTTGCCTCCTTATTGTATTTTACATATTTCCTGTATTTGATTTTCCTGTATTTGATTTTTCTGTATTCGATTTTTCCGAATCCGTGTTCAGGGAATCCCCCCGGTTTACCTCGATATAATAGCCGATTTTTTTCATTCGGCTATCCAGATCTTTCAGGCTCTCGGCAGCCTCGTCTCCGGTGCACAGCTTATTATCATAGAGCAGATATTTTTCTCTCACCTGAGGCGGAGAAAGATTCGGCATTACGACATTTGCTCCGGCAAGAATCCCTTTCTCCCGTCCGTCTGCCGCGATGGTGCCGAGGGCTGTTGTTGCGGGGAGCAGCACTCTGGGAAGAAGAAGGCGGATCAGTCCGAGCAGGAACGTAGTCAGTTCCGCAGTTCCGGCTGCCTTATCCGCAAAAGGCGTGTCGTGATGGGGAATGAATGGTCCGATTCCCACCATCTGGGGATTCAGTTCTTTTAAAAATATCATATCGTCGGCTAAGTTTTCCGCTGTCTGGTAAGGGGAGCCGACCATGAATCCGGTTCCTACCTGATAGCCGATGTCTTTTAAGTTCCAAAGACATTGCTGGCGATTGGCGGAACTAAGCGACGGGGGATGCAGTTTTGCGTAGTGCCTGGCGCTGAAGGTCTCGTGACGGAGCAGATAGCGGTTGGCGCCGGCCTCATAAAGTCTGCGGTAGCTCTCGCAGGAACGCTCACCGATGGAAAGAGTGATCGCACAGTCCGGCCATCCTGAGCGGATGGAGGAGACAATATCGATCATGCGCTCATCCGTAAACCAGCCGTCCTCGCCGCCCTGAAGCACAAATGTGCGGAAACCCAGTTCATAGCCGTGCTCACAGCAGGAGAGAATCTGTTCCTTTGTGAGCCGGTAACGTTCGGCGCGGGGATTGCTTTTCCGTATGCCGCAGTAATAGCAGTCATTGGCACAGTAATTGGTAAATTCGATCAGTCCCCGGATGTATACGCCGTGTCCATAGTGACGGATTCGTATTTTTCGTGCCCGCTCAAAAAGATATTCCTCGATATCCGGCGTCCGGCCGCAGATGATACGGATCCATTCATCACGAGAAAGAGATTGGGTTTCTTCCAGTTTGTCGATCAATTCTTTCATTTGTTGTTTTTCCCGTAGATCGTCTTTGTGCTCACTCCCGGCAGCATCCCGAGTTTGCCTGAGAGAGCGCTTATGACGTTATTTGGCGCATCCATTGCCACACTGATGACATGGATGCCTTTCTCCCTGTAAGGGATTCCCATCCGGCCGATGACGTATTCCCCGTACTCGCTCAGCAGATGGTTCAGCTCATCGACAGATTCCCGGGATTCCAGGATAATGCCGATAAGGGCAATTCTAGTTTCCATCGCGGTCCTCCTTTGTTTTTCTGTGACACAGAGTAACAGTTCAGCCTGCGCGCATAACATGCCTGAAAGGTTTTCGCAATAAGAGAGAAGCGGCAGATTTCAATAAAAAAAGCGCCGCAGGGCGCAGAATAACCAGGAAAAGGGGATAAAACCCCGGCTTTTTCAGTATCAGCGCCTTATTGCTCAGGTCGTCTGAAGACGCCTTTGCAGTCAGAACGTGTGTCTTGTTTCAGTATAGCACGTTGCAGGAAAAGTGGCAATAACAGCTATAAAGTTCAATAACTTCCGAATTCAAAACGTCCGAAAACAGGGACGCTTCCCAAATGTATTCTGCGGGGATGGAGGACGGCTCTGGGCTTCGCTCCAGGGAATAAG
>JAHZHF010000173.1 GCA_019420405.1 Clostridiales bacterium | reverse complement strand
CCGCTCCGCTTCCGGACTCATTTTGACGAAAAACGTTATTGAACTTTATAGCTGTCGTACTATAAAATTTGGTTAGGATAATGCAAAATGCAAAAGGGATACAGAAAGGATACATTCATCCTGTAGGATAGAATCAGAAACAGAGAGATGAATACCGGAGGAGGATGGATATGGAACTTCGACTGCTGATTGTAGAGGACGACAGACTTTTAGCTGAGGCGGTCAGCGATTATTTCAGTGCAAAGGGATGGAAAACGGACATCGCATATGATGGGGAGAGTGGTCTGGAGAAAGCGGAACGGTATTCCTATCAGATGATTCTGCTGGACGTAATGCTGCCGGGAATGGACGGCTTTGCTGTGTGCAGGGAGATCAGGAGATGCGCAGATGTTCCGGTGTTTTTCATCACGGCGCGAGTGCTTGAGGAAGATGAGCTGAGAGGATATGATGCGGGAGCGGACGATTACGTGACCAAACCGTTTTCCATGCGGGTTCTCTACGCAAAGGTTATGGCCGTGATGGGCCGTGTGAGGGGAGAAGCTCCGAAGGAGAAGATATCAAGAGGAGGCGTCGAAGTGGATATGCGGACGCGCCGCGTGCGGATCGGGGAGCGGGAGTGCAGCCTACCGCCGAAAGAATATGATCTGCTGGCGTTCTTTCTTGAGAATCCGAACCGGATTTTTACACGGGAGCAGCTTTTGATCCGTTTCTGGGGATATGATTTTGAAGGAAATGAAAGGGTTGTGGACAATCATATCAAGAAGCTGAGGAAAGTGCTTGCGGGAAGCAGATGCCAGATCCATACCGAACGAAGCTCCGGTTACAGGATGGAGGTGGGCGTATGAAACCGACAGGAAACAGGAACAGAATCCGTATAATTGTGATCAGTGCGTTTGTGCTGGTTTATGCAGTGACTATGGTTATGGCTACGTGGATGACGAGAGGGGAAGCGGAGAAACGATTCGACACGGAACTGGAGCGTTTGGCAGGGGATATTGAGAATGGGATTCGAATCGACTGGAAATACCAGGAAACGATCGAGGCAGGGCTTAACGCCGGAGAGAGTGGGACGAACTCAGCCGGGGGCGGCGGAATCAACAGAAATAAGGCAAAGCAGGAGGCCGTCATGCGCAGGATACTGAGCAGCACGCTCAGTGAGAGCGGGACGGAACATATGCTCGTCTCGGCGGCCATATATGATGAGGGAGGAGAGCTGGTTACGCAGAGTGGAAATGTGCTGGAGGCGTATGCCGGCGAGTATTATGGAAGGATAAACTGGGATCTCTCGGATTACCTGAGCCGGGAAGAACTGGAAGATCTGGCGGAGTATAAACGGAAAAATAATGAGCTTATGGAGGACGTGTCTGCCGGATGGGGAAGCTCATCCGGAGGGGGACAATGGTACGAAATACGTGCTGTGATGACGCCGGAAGAGAGAGAGCTGGCTGAAATCTATGTGACGTCGGAACCTATTAACACTTTCGGCAATGCCTCTGCGGAGGAGATTGTATGGACCTGGAAAAATCCGGATGTAACTGCAAAAGAGAGTGACAGAAGATGGTCGGAGCGGGACCCCTATGTGGATTCCGGCATGCTCAATCTCTATCTGCCGGGGATCTGGGATGGAGAAAATGCATGGAGACAGTGGCAGGAGAGCAGCTATCTCCGGGAATTCCCCGGGCAGGTGGATACCAGAGAGCTCTATCATACAGAGGGCATGTCGCTTATGACCGACCAGGGGATTGCAGACTGGAAAGCCGCAATCCAGATAGAAGATGAGACGGGAACTTCCATTGATTCTGTTTATACATTGTTCCTGAGGGCGGAGGCGCATCCGTGGATGGCGGCGGCTGACCGGTTGAAGATGATCTATTTGTGGGGAGCGCTCCTGACTGCGGTCTGCGCGGCGGCGGTGCTGGCTGTATTAGAAAGAAATATGCGGGAAAAGGCGCTTCTGGAAGAGCGCCGCAGAGATTTTGTAAATGTTATGGCTCATGAGATGAAAACACCGCTGGCGGTGATACGCGGATTCGCGGAAAATCTGGAAGAAAATGTGAAAGAGGAAAAGCGGGAGTACTATCTGCAGCAGATCGTGAAACAGACTGAAAAAATGGATGATATCGTAAAAGAGCTGGTGTATATCTCGGAGCTGGACGATGAAGGATTCTCCGTCTCAAAAGAGACTGTTCCGGTTGGAGAAATACTGGGAGCAGAAACGGGGCGGATTGCTCCGATGATCGAAGCGAAGCGGGTCGAGCTGAACATCCGTACTGCGGAAGAATTTGAAATCAGCGGCGAAAGGCGGCTTCTTGAGAAGGCATTCGGCAGTCTGCTGACGAACGCCGTGGAGTACAACAGAGATGAAGGCAGGGTGAACGTGACTCTGGAAAAGAACCGGTGTGTGATCGAGAATACCGGGGAGAAAATTCCGGAAGAGGAGCTCGGGAAAGTATGCGAGCTGTTCTACACGGGCAGCAAGGGGAAAAGCACGGGAGAGAAGCACCTGGGAATCGGGCTTTATCTTGCGGACCGTATCTTCAAGGCGCACGGACTTTCTTTGAAGGTGGAGAATACGGAAGAGGGAGTCCGGGTGACTGTGGAGAGATAACTGCTGTCATGTCTCTTGCCATTACAGAAAGAAGGATCAGACTCAGCCATCGACACTTATGAGAAGCTGAATTATACGGAGACTGCCCGGCCGGTATTCCTCGGGATTGACGGCGCAGATGTGGGACTGCAGGCAGTCAGGGACGAGGAATACCGGCCGCGGCGCTGGTGACCGGTGTACCAGGGAGAATATCGCTGAGTTTACCGGGCGGGAAAAATAAAATACTGTCACAGAACTTTTTTCAAAACATCAGTTACCTTCTTCACCGGAATGATCTCCAGCTTTTCTTTCACTTCACCGGCCACGTCTTCCAGATCATCCGCGTTATCCTCGGGGATAAACACCCGCCGGATTCCGGCTCTCTGAGCGGCCATCAGTTTTTCCGGAAGACCGCCGATCGGCATAACCCCTCCGCGCAGCGATACCTCTCCGGTCATGGCAATGTCCGTGTCCACAGCTCTTCCTGTGACAAGGGAAGCGAGCGCTGTGGTGAGGGTAATGCCCGCGGACGGGCCGTCTTTCGGTACGGCTCCCGCGGGTACATGGATGTGCAGGTCGTGATCCTCAAAGACTTTGCACTCCTTCGGATACATAGACTTCACAAGACTCAGTGCGATCTGGACAGACTCTTTCATCACGTCGCCGAGCTGCCCGGTGATCTGCAGTTTTCCCTTGCCGGGGATCAGTTTTGTTTCAATGAATAGGATGGCTCCGCCGGCACGCGTCCACGCAAGTCCGGTTACTACACCGGGGATCTTAGCGGACAGTTTCCGCTCGGCGTGGATCTGCTTCCGGCCAAGGTAATCGGAGAGATTATTTTTTGTGACAGAGATGCAGGGCACGTTCTGAGCGCCTTCGTTCTGCCCGTCTTTGTTCTGTCTGTCTCCGCTTTGGCCGGTTCCTGCGCTTTTCACAAGTTCCACCGCAGCAGTCCGGCACAGTGTTTCGATATTTTTCTTGAGATCACGCACGCCGGATTCCATCGTGTATTCCTCAATAATCTGTCTGAGGGCGCTGTCGGTGATCTTGAGCTGTCCTTTACGGATTCCCATGACGTCCAGCGCCTTTGGAATCAGATGTTTCTTTGCAATATGGTATTTTTCCACTGCGGTATATCCCGGGAATGAAATCACTTCCATACGGTTGAGAAGCGGTTCCGGGATCGTGTCTGTCGTGTTGGCGGTGCAGACGAAGAGTACGTTGGACAGATCATACGGCACATTCATGTAGTGATCCGTAAACGTGCTGTTCTGTTCCGGATCGAGCACTTCGAGAAGCGCGCTTGCCGGGTCTCCGCCGTAATCTTTGGCCAGCTTGTCGACCTCATCCAGAACCATGACCGGATTGGAAGCGCCGCTCCGCTTCATTCCTTCCATGATACGTCCCGGCATAGCTCCGATATATGTTCTCCGGTGACCGCGGATCTCCGCTTCGTCACGGATGCCGCCCAGGCTGATCCGCACGTATTCGCGGCCGAGCGCACGGGCGATGCTCTGGCCGATACTCGTCTTTCCGGTTCCGGGCGCTCCGACAAAGAGAAGGATGGAACCGTACTGCTTCCGGTTCAGGGCCATAACGGCAAGCTGCTGGATAATACGTTCCTTCACCTTCTTAAGGCCGTAGTGGTCCTCATCCAGGATCTTTTCCGCCTTCTCCAGATCAATGGGCTTAAATTCGGGCGCCTTCCAGGAGAGGCTTGTCACAAAATCAAGATAATCGTAGAGCAGGCCGTATTCATGGCTCTCCTTTCCCTCCTGGCGCATCCGGTTCAATACTTTCTCAGCTTCCCGTCTGGCCTCTTTATTCATGCCGGATTCCGCTATTTTCTTCTCAAACTTCCGGACATCAGAGATATTCTCCGGGTGCATGTCGTCCAGTTCTTTCTGGAGATAGTCGATCTGCTTTTTGATCGCAGCCTCCCGGTAGAGCTGCTCCTGGTCGTCCTTCTGTGCCTCCTGCGCCTCCGCGGAAACACGAGCGATCTGCATAAACTCGCTGAAAGCCTTCGCAATCAGATCGTACCTGGTTCTGATAGAATCGGCTGCGACGATCTGATACTTCTCATCCGCACTCAGATTCAGATATTCGGACAGCGAGGAAGCCAGATCGTAGATATTCTTGCGCTGTAAGATAAAGCCTCTTGCCCAGAGTCCCCACTGGTATCCCTGTACAAACTGGAGCAGGGAGGAGCGGAGCGTGGAGAACGCCTGCTGCTGTTCGGATGCGGACATATCTTCAACGGACGGGCGCACTGCGAAAGAAGCCTGAACTTCCCCGTCTTCAATGACAGGATTTAAGACTTCCACACGCTCGATAGTGTGAACCTGAATGACATCCTCGTCCGAAATATTCTCGATCTTCGCGGAGAGTCCGATGGGATAGAAATCATCCGCCTGAAAAGTCTGCCCCTCATTTTCTGTTCTGAGCATCATGAACAGAACGTCCTCCCCCGGCTGCAGCTTATCCGAGCGCTCCGCAAAGAAATCCTTTTTGAAATAGTAAGTGATATCAGGTAAGAGTAATATATTATAAATTGGCTGTATAAACATAAGTAAAATCCTCCTTCCAATTATTAGCACTCAAAAATGGTGAGTGCTAAATTATTATAAAAAAAGTAGCACAAAAAAGGAGGGATGTCAATGGAAAGCAGAAAAATGTGTGAAAAGAGAAAAAAATATTGAAGACACAAGAGATTGTGTCTATAATATAGAGGAGACTATTGCACCTTCAAGATATAGAGGGAGATTATGACAGAGATATTGATTTGTGGACATACGGAGTTGTTTACTGAGGAGGGGCTTGAGAAGCTGGCCGAAGAATACCGTGTGGTGCTGGCAGGGCAAACATCAGTAAGCAGCCGTAGTAAAAAGAACATTATGATTTATAAAACATCGCCAACGGAGGAAAAGTTCCATCAGTTGTTCGATGTTTATAGTTTTCAGGCGGTATTTTATGTGAGTGGATATGCTGACGGCGGAGAAGGTATGTTCGGAGAGAACCAGCAGCTTGAGCAGGTGATGAAAGGATGCCGGAACTCAAGGGCTGATAAAGTGGTTATCATTTCCACTACAGACAGTGCAAATTATATGATCGGGCAGGGCTATAAGGGCGAGGGCATGAAAAAAGATTATTATGGAAACCGTGCTTTCGGCGCCAGTCAGATGGAGGATGCCTGTGCCTATTATGCAGAGCGACTCAGAGTGAAAACGGTTCTTTTAAAGGCTCCTTATATTGCAGACCGGATTAATGCCAGCAATTTCCTTGGAAAGGTTTTTCGGGGACTTTATAATAAAGATAAAGTGCTATTCCCATATCACAGGGAAGATCCGGTCGATTTTCTTTCCATGAGTGACCTTGTAGAACTTATGATGCAGCTCGTGGAAGAGACGGAGGATGAGAGTGGAAATTATTATGTGGTGAGCGGGTACAGATATACATATGGCGATTTAGAAGATATGATTAAACTGGCAGTTCCAGACGCAAAAATTATATATGAGAATTACCCATATATGGTCAGTCTTCCGGAATATCCTATTGAACTGAGAAGGCGGTATGGATTTATTCCCATGGATAACGTGATGGAAAATATTACGGCATATTACCGGATTTTTGTCAGAGAAGTTATGAAACAAGATTCGGGAATTATCGGAAAAATCGCGAGAGTTTTTGCCAAATTGGGAAAGGGATCACTGAAATACATAGAGCTGATACTTGTATTCATTATTGCCGAGATTATAAGCCAGTACACATCCGACTCCATATACTTCCGTTTTGTAGACGTGAGACTTTTTTACATTTTGATCATGGGTACGATCTATGGAATGAGAACTGGGCTGATTGCTGCTCTTCTGGAATGTCTTGTATTAATTCGTGAATATATGCAGATGGGCATGAACGGTACGATCCTTTTTTATAACATAGAGAATTGGATTCCGTTTGTCGTATATCTGATGACCGGTTCGATCACAGGCTATATTTCCGGCAAAAAAGAGGATGCAATTGC
>JAHZHF010000172.1 GCA_019420405.1 Clostridiales bacterium | reverse complement strand
TTCGTCTCTGTTTTCGGACGTTTTTTCATACGGGAGTTAATGAACTAAATAGCTGAAGCAGTCCTTTGGTAATTTCGGCGGGTAAAGAGCATTACTACGGTAATTCCCACGATCCCGGCAGCAAACTTTCCGGCAATAAGTGCGGGAAGTACTTCCGGACACGCGCTCATTGCCATTCCGAGCTGGCTTCCGAATACGGCTGCCACGAGGATCGCCCACGTACCGTTTAGTATCTGTCCCCGGGGATTCATCTGCTTCATCATCGGGAAAACAGGCGCGCATGATACAAGGGAAAAAAGGAGACCGGAGATGCTGACCGCGTCTATTCCGAGCCTGCTTCCAATGCGCGTCAGAGGTTTTTTCAGGAGCCTGGATACCAGCTCCATGACAGGAAGCATTCCGATCATGGTAACGGTCATCTGGCAGACCAGCATCATGGAGTCCATTAAAGAGTCCATCCCGGGAATCAGGACAACCCCAAGCAAGTAGTCAAGGCAGCCTGCCGCAATGCCCGCAAGACCGAGATATTTGACTGCTGTGGCGAGCCGCCCCATTATTTTTACCATCCGATTCGGTGTTTTTAGCATTCCGGCGATGATCAGCAGTGACAGGATAAGAACCGGAAGGCTGTTCCAGAGGATACGGATGAGTGGGATGTCAAGGATCAGTCCGGAAACCAGATTCCCCACGGGAATGCATCCGAGTCCGAAGAGCACTCCCTTGGAAAAGTTGGGGATAACTTCACGCTCAAGAATGCCAAATCCAAGGGGAATCGTAAAAGTAAGGGCGCCTCCGGACATCCCGGCAGTGACCATACCCAGCATCAGGCCGACAGCAGGATCGTCTGCAAGTGACTGGGAAAGCGCATATCCGCCCATATCACAACTGAAAAAAATACTCAGTACGGCCGGATCCATGTGGAGTATGCGGAAAAAAGGCGTGCCGATATTCTTAAGGACAGAGGCGGCAGCCGGCGCAATGATCAGGATTCCGGTCATTGAGAGCATCATGGATCCCATCATGGAGAAGCCCTGCTGGAATTTTTCTCCAATTTTCCAACGGTTTTTTAGTATCATATCCAGGATTCCGGCGAGAATCCCGAATGCAGTGAGCAGTTTTACAAAAGATTCCATATCTGATTACTCAGCTCCTTTTTGATAATACTCCGGTGTGCAGCCGGGTTGTAATAGTGAGGAACCGGCTGAGGATACAGCGGATGCAGGAATCATATCGGGATTAGAAACAAAAGTAAATATTAATTGGAAAAGATAGCAGGATATGAAATGTAAACCGCCGGATATGCATTATGTTGTGGCACAAATCCGGCATTGAGAGTAGAATAGTATCAGTGTACAAAAACCAGGAGGCAGATAAGATGAAGAAGATAGCAGTTATTTTTCCGGGAGTAGGATATCATGTGGATAAACCCCTCCTTTACTACAGCAGAAAAATCGCAGCGCAAAACGGATATGAGATCAGAGAGGTACGGTACGGCAATTTCCCAAAAGGTGTGAAGGGATCTCAGAAGAAGATGGAGGAAGCGTTTTTCAATGCGCTCAGCCAGACGGAAGAGCTGCTTGCAGATGTTGATTTTACGGCGTATGAGGATGTCCTTTTTATCTCGAAGAGTGTGGGAACCGCAGTGGCGTCAGCCTATGCGGGGAAGCATGGACTCAGTACGAGGAATATATATTATACTCCGGTGGAAGCATCCTTTCAGTTTATGAAGCAGCCGGGAATTGTATTTACCGGAACAGAAGATTCCTGGGTGGTATTTGCGGCCGTGAAGGGGAAGAGTGAGGAAGGCGGATTCCCTCTGTATGTGACTGAGGGGGCGGACCACTCTCTGGAAACAGGTGACGTAGAAAAAGATCTGAAGAATCTGCAGGAAATTATGAAAATTACGGAAGAGTATATAAAAGCTGTGGGTTATAATTGGAGTGATGAGGGGACAGATGAAGATTAAATGTATTGCCCTGGATCTGGATGGGACAACGCTGAACAGCCAGGGGGAGTTGAGTGAAAGAAACCGGTCTGCAATAGAGCAGGCTATTGAGGCGGGCATACAGGTAGCGGCTGCCAGCGGAAGGCCGCTTCATTCTCTTCCGAAGGCGCTGCTTGAGATTCCGGGGATCCGGTATGCCGTTACTTCAAATGGCGCCGCTGTGTACGATCTGAAAGAGAAGACGTGTCTGCGGCAGTTTAAGCTGGAGACGGATGCGGTGGAAGATATTTTGACGATTACAGAAGCGGAGCTCTGCGCGTCCGGGTATGGTCATAGAACGGAGGATTGTGCGGTCTACGAGACGTTTATCGACGGCAGACCCTATGCGGAGAGAGCATATGTGGAAGATCCGGTTCGGTTTGGCGCATCGGAACAGGCGGTGTCATACATACAGAGCACGAGAAAGCCGATAGATGGAATGAAAGATTTTATTAAGAGTCACAGGGATGTTCTCGACTGTATTGACATTGTGGTGAAAAGTGAAGAACAGAAACAGAGACTGTGGAAAACTCTTGAAAAAAGCATAAGGAATGTGTATATCACGTCTTCTGTCCGGCAGCTTCTGGAAATATCCGACGTTAATGCGGGAAAAGACTCAGCAGTAAAGTTTTTGATTGAATCTCTGGGAATCAGAAGAGAAGAGCTGGCAGCTTTCGGGGACGGACATAATGACTCCGGGCTTTTGCGGTTTGCAGGGCTCGGGTTTGCAGTGGAAAATGCATCCGCAGAGTGCATGGCAGCGGCAGACCGGATTACAGCGTCTAATGATAAAGACGGTGTGGCAGAGGGCATTCATTATATTTTGGTGGAAAACGAGAAAAATAAAGAAGGATAAATGAGATGAAAACAATAATACTTGGTTCAGCTTCACCCCGCAGACGTGAACTGCTGGCTCAGATAGGAGTAGATTTTACAGTAAGAGTGAGTGGAAAAGAAGAGATTTACCACAGCACAGTGCCGGAGGAGATTGTGAAGGAACTGGCTCTTATGAAAGCGGAAAATGTGGCAGAGGAGCTGCGGGCAGATAGGGATATGATCGTGCTGGGCGCCGATACAATTGTAGTTCTGGATGATGCGATCCTTGGGAAACCGAAGGATGAAGAAGAGGCATTCCGTATGATTCACAGCCTCCAGGGGCGGACTCATGAAGTGTATACGGGAGTTGCGGTGCTTGATTTCGGCAAGGAGGGGAAGAAGAGTGTCGTAAATCACGCAGTCGGGACGAAAGTATTTGTCCATGCCATGAGCGATGAGGAGATCCGCGGCTATATTGCGACCGGGGAGCCTATGGACAAAGCGGGCGGATACGGGATACAGGGGCGGTTTGCTCCGTATATTGACCGTATCGAGGGTGATTATTATAATGTGGTTGGCCTCCCGGTTTCCTATGTGTATCAGGTGCTCAAGGGGCTGGGTGCTGTGTAGCAGAGCATACAGATGTTATAGGGAATGGCGCGGGCTGAACGATTAAGATTTACACCATATCCCACAATCTCTGCCCATTCTCTCTCAGCCATTTCCTGGACTGGCGGTAATCCGGAAGGACGGACTCCACAATCGCATAAAACGCTTTCGAATGATTCATTTCCTTCCGGTGGGCGAGCTCATGGACGACAACATAGTTAAGCACCTCCTCCGGGGCAAGGATCAGCCTCCAGTTAAAATTCAGGTTTCCCTTGCTGCTGCAGCTGCCCCACCGGGTCTTCTGCTCCCGGATGGTAATGCGGCCATAGGAGACGTTCATGATCCGGGCGTAATATTCCGTCTTTTTCAGAAAAATATCTCCTGCGATTTTCATATACCTTGCCCTCTCATCTGCTGAAAGCGGCGGATGATCCGGGGCAGGGTGTTCTTTTTTCTGCTGCCCGATCCGGGCAAGATGACGAAGAACCCAGTCTTCCTTCTGGTGAAGAAAAGACTCGATAAATGACCGGGGACATTTATAGGGAGCGCGCACCTGCACTTTCCCGTCCGCAGTGATGTGAATCGCTGTTGTTCTGCGGGAGCTGTATATGATTTCATAATCAAAAGGAAATTTCATGGAGTATCACCTGCTTCTTTAGTTTGGTCCGGACCGGTATCGGAATCATTATACAAAGCGGGGAAAATTTACGCAAGGCGAACTGTAATAAGCAATTCGATTGCATGGGGGCCGAGCTGGTTAAAATTCACATTGTTGAGAATATTCTGCCCGCTATGTTATGATCATAGGGAAAAGCTCACGCCTGTATGAGCGGAAGTAAAGTTACAAAAAGCCGGATCGATGGCGCATCCCGGGCGATGGGAAATGGCAGAAAGGAAAAAGAAAAATGCGGGGGAGGACAACGGAGGAAAGAATTCTGAATGTGCTGAAAACGGAGCCGCAGAGAGGCATGGCCCTTCTGATGGAGCAGTACACGGGGATTGTCTGGAAGATAATCTCACAGTACCTGGAAAATCCGGAAGATATCAAAGAATGCGTGAATGAGACGTTTGTCAGATTTTATTTTCAGAGAGGTAAATATGATCCGGGCAGGGCCTCCCTGCCCTTTTATCTGTCTGTAATTGCCAGAAGCACAGCCGTGTCACGATACCGAAAAGACAGCAGGCACAGGACGGAAGCCCTGAAAGAGGAGGAAGCCGCCGACAGACGGAGCGGTATGGATGCCTGCTCTGACCGCCGGATTTCCGGGGCGGAGGCCAGGGCGGATCTGGAGCGGGCAATGAAAACACTCCGGCCCGATGAAGTTCAGATTATCCGGATGAAATATTACGGCGGGATGACGATACAGGAGATTGCGGACTCCCTGCATCTCCCCTATGAGACTGTAAAGAAGCGCCACAGCAGATCCATACACAAAATGCGCAGATCGCTGCTGCTGACGCTGATTATCCTGATCCTGCTGCTACTGACCGCGTGCACATACAATGTCCTGCGCTACTATGAGATTGTGCCGGATCTTCCGGAGATCTGGAGATATTTTACAGGAGACGGGGAAGACGGGGAGGATATAACAGGGAGTGTGAAACCGCTGATTATTCCGGACAACGGGGCTTCAGGAGTCCTGTCCGGACTTCCGGAAGATAATGGAGGAGAAAATGCGGAGGACGGACTACCGGAAAACGGGTCTGTGGATCTTATCGGCGCCTCTGAGGCAGGAAGTGAAGAAGAAGGGGAAGGAACATATGAAATGCCCGACGTCAGCTGGGTGGAAAACTATGGCGTGGTGCTGGATGAGAATGCAGAGATCTATACTCTTGCGGAGCCTGTGTCAGGGGAAAATATATATACAACGACGACGATTACCAGCGCTGTTTATGACGGAACCAATCTGATCGCCATGCTGGAAATGGATGTGAAAACAGATGCGGTGGAAGCGGCCGGGATTGAGATCTCGCGGGATATGGGAGGATATCTCGGAGTTTGTCCCCGCTTTAAAACCCTTACGTGCGGGGAGAAAAGCTGGAGTTCCTACTGGTGGAAAAATCCGGAAAACACAATGGTGGAGAACATGACCTTTATAACGGCATTTAACGCGGAAGATCTTTCCATCACCGACGGGGATCGGATGGAACTGTCCCTCTGTTCACGGAACCAGATTAACGGAGTGGAGCTTACGCCGGGGGATGATGCGGAGATCGGCTTTCAGATGGTTCCGGCAGAAAATGACGGTGCGGGGACGTATGTTTATTCCATAGATGAGGAGCATATGATCGTGATGCGGCCGGAACTTAAAGATGGCCGTCTGAGCGTATCAGTCAATCCCATTACCAGCGGGGGAGAAAATCTCCTCTCTGCTTCCCTGGTCTATGGAAGCATAGGTTATATGCACGGCGCAGAAGGGGCGGCGCTCACGGTGACAGGAGAAGACGGAACCACAAAAACCGGGAAGTGTCTTCTGTGGAGTCCCTTCTCAGCCAGCCAGTATTTTGAATGGGATTTCGGGGAGGCTCAGCCCGGAACTTATACACTGTCCATTCCGTATTATATCTATAAGAAAACAGTGACGGAAGAATTCTGCCTTCCCATTGACCTGGAAAACGGCATATGGGATGAGGAGGAAGTGAAGATCCCGGGAGGCTCCGTTGCCGTGGAGAGCCTCACGCCGGTGGAGGCCGAGCCGGGCGGGGAGATCGTAACAGAAGACGGATTCAGGCGAATCGTTTCCACATGTCCCAATGCCCGTTACTGGATTCTGAAGCTGCGCGTTACGTCGGATGATTCTGCATTTCCGATCGGGTTTCTCCGCCTGAGCCCGGAGACAGAGCGCACGGGGGATTACGATTACTGTACAGCAGGATTCGGGTTCGGGACAAGCAGCCTGGAAGTGAACTACGGGGAAATGACAGCTCCGGAGATAGCGGCTGCCGCAAAGGCCGGAGAGATCAGCGGACCTGTCAGCGGCACAATAGAATATAGCGTATGCTGCTGCACCACAGAGTGGATTCCGTCTACATTCCGGCTGACGTTTGACGAGGGGGAAGGAGCGGAACATGTGAATTACTGTCAGGCGGCGGGAGCGGAGATTACGTTCCGGGTGCCCTAGAAGATATTCCAGCTATTTAGTTCATTAACTCCCGTATGAAAAAACGTCCGAAAACAGGGATGATTCTCAAATGTATTCTGCGGGGATGGAGGACGGCTCCGGGCTTCGCTCCAGGGAATAAGGGAAACTACAAAGTACCGGATACGGATTAAAAG
>JAHZHF010000171.1:6107-6690 GCA_019420405.1 Clostridiales bacterium | reverse complement strand
TTTTCCGGATTCTGGAACGGAACATCGAACGGCTGTCTTCCTTTCACAGAATACGATTTTCCCAAAATCCCGTCCTGCTTCCGGGCATTTCTAAAGAAAAGTGTTATTGAACTAAATAGCTGCACAATTATTGGGGAACCGGTTGACAGGAGGTTGCACCATATATAAAATTGAGGGAAGACAGGAGTACAAAAGGAGAAGCAGCATGTCAGTTACGATCAGAGATGTGGCGGCCCTTGCGGGAGTATCTCCCTCCACGGTTTCGCGGACCTGCCGTGATCTGCCGAGTATCAGCAGGCAGACGAAGGAGAAAGTGCGCAGGGCGATGGAGGAACTGGGGTATGAGCCGAACTTTCAGGCCAGTGCCCTGGCGGGGAGAAAGTCCCGTACAATCGGGGTCATTCTTCCGTTTTCGGAAGGGGACGCTTATCAGAATTCTTTCTACCTGGAAGCAATGCGGGGGATCAGTCAGTACTGCAATCAGAAACAGTATATCAGTACCGTGATTACAGGGCAGGATGAGGATGAAGTGCTCAGGACGATCCGCTCCATGTCCCGAAGCGGCCAGGCAGAAGGATTTATT
>JAHZHF010000171.1:0-6097 GCA_019420405.1 Clostridiales bacterium | reverse complement strand
GGATCCTGTACTGGAATATCTCTATGAGAGCGGACTTCCGTATGTTCTAATCGGGAAACCATACCGGAGAATGAATGAGACGATCTATGTAGACAATGACAATGTGCTGGCGGGGAAAGAGGCGGCCTGCTATCTGATCGGGCTGGGACACCGCAGGATCGGATGTCTGTCTGCGGACAATTCCCTGCTTTTTGCGGCGGACCGGCAGGCGGGATATATGGACGCGCTGCGGGAGAGTGGTCTTCCTGTCATACAGGATTATTGTATAGAGATGTCCGGTGGCCCGGTGGACGGCTCCCCGGTGCTGGCGGAACTGCTTTGCAGGAAGGATCGTCCTACGGCTTTTCTTGTTAGTGACGATATTCTTGCAATGATATTAGAAAAGACATGTATGAAACTGGGGCTTTCCATACCGGAGGATCTGTCCGTGATTTCATTTAACAACTCTCTTTTTGCTCAGCTTGGCAGTCCGGGGCTTACATCGGTGGACGTCAATTCCCGGCAGCTCGGTGTGGAGGCAGCCGTGCAGATGATCCGTCATCTTGAAGACCCGAACCAGCCGGCGGCAAAGACGATCGTGCCGCATTTTCTGGTTGAGAGGGAGAGCTGCGTAAGGGTGAGAAAGGGTGTAGACGATGGACTTTTATAAACGGGCCAGACGGGTCTGCCTGGAAATTCCATACGGCAGGGCGGCATCCTACGGGCAGATTGCACTTCTCAGCGGAAAACCTAAGAATGCGCGTCAGGTAGGCTATGCGCTGAACAAGGGAAGGCTTGGGGCAGACATACCGGCTCACCGTGTGGTAAATGCCCGCGGTGTTTTAAGCGGCGCCGCTTCTTTCGAGACGGATGACATGCAGAAACTGTTAATGGAAGCCGAGGGGATGGAAGTGGAATGGACACCTGACGGCTGGAGAGTGGATTTGAGCCGGTTCGGGTGGAAAAATACAATAGATGAAGCGCTAATGCTACGGGAAATGTTCGAGGCTGAGGGCATATGAGGCAGTCAAAGATCCGGATGCAGGCATGGCCGCCTGGCTCGCTGCCCGCGGGAATAAATATAACAGGATACAGGAGGACTTATGAAACTAGACAGAGAGACGATGCGAAAACTGAAAGAACTGATTGTATTTACAATTGTAATATTAATCGCACTGTGGAATTACCGGCTGCTCTTCTCATGGATCAGCTTTGCGTTCGGGATTATTTTCCCCTTCCTTCTGGGGGGCGGGATTGCATTTGTACTGAATATTCCCATGAGCTTCCTTGAGGAGAAGATCTTTGGGAACCGGTATTTGAAAGAAAAGAAAGTGGCCGCGAAACTTGCGCGCCCGGTGAGTCTGGTGCTGACCATTGCGATTGTGATCGGCGTTGTTGTTCTGGTTATGTTCGTGGTGGTTCCGGAACTGACCAATACGCTGCTTTCGCTTGGCAGGACAATTCAGGCGTTTGTTCCGGAGGCACAGCGTTTCCTGGAAGAGATGTTCAGTAACAACAGCGAAGTGAGAGCATGGCTTGACAGCCTGAATCTGGATGTGGGACAGCTTATGGACCAGCTGGTAGCGTTCTTCCAGAATGGAGCGGGAAATGTCCTCAACTCTACTGTGATGGCGATCGGTTCGATCGTAAGTGGAGTGACGACATTTGTGATTGCTTTTGTGTTTTCCTGCTATGTCCTTTTGCAGAAGGAGAAGCTGAGAGTGCAGGTACGGAAGGTGGCATATGCATTTGTCTCTGAGAGCAGGGCGGAGTGGTTTTTCGAGGTGTGCAGTCTCGCCTCGAAAGCATTCTCCAGCTTTTTTACAGGGCAGTGCGTTGAGGCGCTGATCCTGGGGAGCATGTTCTTCATTGTGATGACGCTTATGAATATGCCGTATGCCCTTCTGGTAGGCGTACTTATCGCGTTTACGGCACTGATTCCGATATTCGGCGCATTTATCGGCTGTATTGTGGGTGCGTTCCTGATTTTGATGGTTGACCCGCTGCAGGCACTGATCTTCGTGATTGTATTCCTGGTGCTTCAGCAGATTGAGGGAAACCTGATCTACCCGAAGGTGGTGGGAAGTTCGGTAGGACTCCCGTCTATCTGGGTGCTGGCTGCCGTGACGATCGGCGGAAGTCTGATGGGCGTCGTGGGGATGCTGATCTTCATCCCGATTGTATCAGTCGTGTATACGCTGTTCCGGGCAAGTGTGTATAAACATCTGAAACAGAAGCACCGCAGTCTGGAAAACGGGCAGCGGGAGCGGCAGAATGAAGGAGAGAATACAAAAGGATAAAACGGAAAGCAGAAAGCAGCTCCATGAGGGGCTGCTTTCTGCTGTAAATTAAGAAATTATTTAAAAAGTGAGGTACCGTAACGTACTTTTCTGACGATCTTCTGAATAATAGTCAGTGGAAGGCTGATCAGAATATAGAGCGTGGAAAACACACCTACAGCGCCGCCGATAATCATAAGTAACAATATGCCAAAATTCATAATACCGCACACTCCTTCGTAAAATAAATACAGATTTATTTTAAAGGAACAGCGGTAAAAATAAAACGAGATCGAGGAGTTCTTAACACTATTTTAACGGGGGACTGCGCCTTACGGGGATGTTCCTTATTCCTCTTCGTCTTCAGCCATGCGGTATCCGACTCCGACTTCGGTGAAGATATATTGGGGCTGCGCGGGATCTTTTTCGATTTTCCGCCTGATATTTGCCATATTAACCCGCAGAATTTTATTGTCGCCGTCCGCATACGGTCCCCATACGCTGGAGAGTATAGAAGCGTATGTGATGACTTTGCCGGAATTCTGCGCAAGGCAGGCGACAATCTTATATTCGATCGGAGTCAGATGAACGGTCTCAGTCCCGATCGTGAGCAGGCGCTTCGAGAAGTCCAGCATCATCTCTCCGTGCCTGTAGGGACGGATATACAGGGCGCTGTCCGTGTGAAGGCGGTTGCTGTGCCTTAAGGAAGCGCGGATGCGCGCGAGCAGCTCAGAGGTTCCGAAGGGTTTGGTAATATAGTCATCGGCGCCCATATCAAGCGCAGATACCTTTTCGTGTTCGGCCGTGCGGGCGGAGATCACGATAACCGGAGTGCTGGTCCACGTCCGGATATCCGCAATGACTGCGGAACCGTCCATATCAGGCAAACCAAGATCCAGAAGGACGATATCCGGGCATTGGGAACGGATAAGTTCGAGCCCTTCTGCTCCTGTATCGGCGCAGAGCACCTTGTAGTCATGACGCCTGAGAACTTTACTCATAAAAGTCTGTATATTCTTTTCATCTTCAATAATTAAAACTGAAAATTTAGGCATTTCCCATATCCTCCTTTTCCCTGGGAAGGGTGAAAGTAAATTCAGCGCCGCCGTACAGAACGGTCTTGTCGGTGCTGCTGTTGTCAGACAGGCGGATGGAATGGTTCTTCGCTGTGATCTGCCCGCCGTGCGCCTGTATGATCGTCTTGCAGATGGAGAGACCGATTCCGATCCCCTTATGTCCGTCGGCGTGTTCAGAGGAAGACTGCTGGCCTTCAAAGATAAAGGGGAGACGATCAGGGGATATTCCCTGTCCATAGTCCCGAACCGTGAATACAACATGATCTGCGGCGCTCCGGATAATCAGGTCGATGGGCTCCGTACTCCCGGAATGAATGAAGGCGTTTTCCAGCAGATTGATCAGAACCTGTTCGATCAGCGTCGGATCCATGGAAATCATCAGGAATTCATCCGGCATATCTACGAGGATATGAATATTCGGCAGACGTTTTTTCAGCCGTTGGATTGCTTCAGAAACAACCTCTTCCACAACTTCCGGAGATTTTTTTACTTTATCTGTCAGGGTGTCGTTGATCCGTGTGACGGTCAGGAGGTTTTCAACCATGTTCAAAAGCCACTGAGAGTCCTCCTTTATGTTGGCAATCAGTTCGGTACGTTCCTCGTCTGAGAGCTCTGCGTAGTTCTCCAGGAATGAAGAAGAAGAGCCGATGATACTCGTCAGCGGAGTGCGCAGATCATGGGAAACCGCCCGCAGAAGATTGGCTCTCAGCTTCTCTTTGTCCGCTTCTGCCAGGGCCTTTTCACGTTCGGCAACCGCACGTCTCTGCCGCTTTAGCGCGGTTGTAGTGGCGGAGGTGATCACCGTGATCGCCAGCATGCCGAGGAAGGTGACCGGATATCCATCCAGGAAAAAATTGAACTTAAAATATGGGTACGAAAAAAAATAATTCACCGCGATCACACAGAAAACGGCAGAGATGATACCGTAGAGGTATCCGTCCGTCTGCCAGGCAGTCAGGATCAGCGCCAGGATATAGATCACAGTGATATTCGCCACATTCTTATTTCCCAGCAGAAAAAATCCGAAGGAAATGCCTGTGGCGATTAAAAGCATAAGTACAGTAAATACAATATCTGGTAAAATCTTTTTCTTCATAGTATGCTCCCTCAAAGGAGAAGTGTAACCGTTCAGCTTTAAGAAAGGTGAATGGCTGCTGATAAACAATGAAAGAAGAGCCGCTTATATCGGCTCTCCGTTTTTGTATTTCTTAAGAATGTGCTGGATTCTCTCATTCGGGCTTAAGATTGAGCTGAGAGATCCGTCATGGTTTAATGTATCAACTATGAGCGCAATATATTTGCTCATATCACAGCTTATATAGTAGGGACGTGATAACAGCTCCGGTGTCTGATAGATCAGGTTTGTGGTAAGGATGCCGGTAATAAGCCCCTCTTCATATGCTTTGTCAAATTTTTCCAGTCCGTTTGTAAACAGGCCGAATGTAGCGGCGGCAAAAATCCTTTTGGCTTTTCTGCGTTTTAACTCAGTTGCGACGTCGATGATACTGTCGCCGGAAGAAATCATATCGTCGATAATAATTACGTCTTTCCCCTCGACAGAGCTGCCGAGAAATTCGTGGGCAACGATCGGGTTGCGGCCGTCCACGATCCTTGTGTAATCACGGCGCTTGTAGAACATACCCATATCCAGGCCGAGCACATTGGCCAGATAGATGGCGCGGTTTGTTCCGCCCTCGTCCGGGCTGATTGCCATCATGTGTTCGCTGTCGATCTGCAGGTCTTTTACCGTGCGCAGCAGTCCTTTGATAAACTGATAGGTGGGAGATACAGTCTCAAATCCGTTCAGAGGGATTGCGTTCTGTACTCTCGGGTCATGGGCGTCAAATGTAATGATATTCTCCACACCCATACGTACCAGTTCCTGAAGTGCAAGGGCACAGTCCAGAGACTCACGGGAGCTTCTCTTGTGCTGGCGGCTTTCGTAGAGGAACGGCATAATCACGTTGAGACGGCGTCCTTTTCCGCCGATTGCAGCGATGATCCTCTTTAAGTTCTGGAAGTGGTCATCAGGTGACATGTGATTCACATGGCCGGTAAGGGAATAGGTGACGCTGTAATTGCACACATCGACCATAAGATACAGGTCTTTTCCGCGGATGGATTCTCCGAGAATCCCCTTAGCCTCTCCGGAACCGAAGCGCGGCACCCGGGCGTCGATGAGATAGCTGTCCTTCTCGTATCCGGCGAATGCGATATCGTCCCGGTATTCATTGGCACTTTCGTGGCGCCAGGAGACGAGATAATCATCCACCTTTTTCCCAAGAGACTCACAGCCTGTCAGTGCGATCAGCCCCAGGCTTCCGACGGGAATGTTTTCTAAGATTCTTTCTGTTCGGCGTAACATCAATGTTCCTCCCTGCGTTTTAACTTTTTCTTGATGCGTATATCATCCCCGATCACCTTGAGCAATGTATAGCTGCTGGTAATTCTGGAAAAGGACCGCTCTGTATAGAGATCGGCAAGAGATTCCAGAGAGAGATTAGTTGAGATGATCGTTGATTTCCTGTGTATGAGCCTTTCATTGATACAGGTAAAAAACTGTGCCGCAATGAAGGCGTTTGTATATTCGCTTCCCAGGTCATCAATGATGAGAAGGTCGGCGTTGTAGATGAACTCGCTCATGTTTTTGGCGTCGGAGTCATTCCGGTCAAATTTGGTCTGAGCAAGCGTGCTGAAAAGCTGCGGAGCCGAAAAGTAGAGTACGGAGAATTCGCGCTCCATAATCTCGCGGGCGATACAGGT
>JAHZHF010000170.1 GCA_019420405.1 Clostridiales bacterium | reverse complement strand
TGGATTTCACCTATGGAGAATGTAAAGAAGAGATGGATATGATCAACAAGGCATTCATAGAGACTATGATTGAAGGGGATGCGGAAGGACGCGGCTTCCAGTATCCGATCCCGACCTATTCCATCACCCGGGATTTTGACTGGTCTGAGACGGAGAATAACAGGCTTCTCTTTGAGATGACGGCAAAGTACGGCACTCCATATTTTTCAAACTATATAAACAGCGACATGGAGCCGAGCGACGTGCGCAGCATGTGCTGCAGACTGAGACTGGATTTGCGGGAGCTGCGAAAGAAATCCGGAGGATTTTTCGGGAGCGGGGAGAGTACGGGCTCTGTCGGGGTTGTGACAATCAATATGCCCAGAATTGCATACCTGTCCGAAAATGAGGAAGAATTTTATAAGAGGCTGGACCGGATGATGGATATTTCCGCCAGATCTCTGCATATTAAGCGTACAGTTATCACAAAATTGCTGGATGAAGGGCTGTATCCGTATACGAAGAGATATCTGGGGACATTTGAAAATCATTTTTCAACCATTGGCCTGATCGGAATGAACGAGGCCTGCCTGAATGCAAAGTGGATCCGCCAGGATCTTACTCATGAGGCATCTCAGAAATTTACAAAAGAGGTACTGACTCACATGAGAGAGCGGCTCTCGGACTATCAGGAAGAGTACGGAGACCTTTATAATCTGGAAGCGACTCCGGCGGAGTCCACCACATACCGGCTTGCCAAACATGATGTAGAACAGTTCCCGGATATCGTAACTGCGGCGGAGAAAAACGGCACTCCGTATTATACCAACAGTTCTCACCTTCCGGTGGGATATACGGAGGATGTTTTTGAGGCTCTTGACATTCAGGATGAACTTCAGACTCTCTATACATCGGGAACGGTATTCCATACCTTCCTGGGAGAGAAACTTCCGGACTGGAGATCGGCAGCGGCTCTCGTGCGGAAGATTGCAGAAAACTATAAACTGCCATATTATACCATGTCGCCGACGTATTCAATCTGCAAGAATCACGGTTATCTCACGGGAGAACAGTTTAAATGTCCTTACTGCGGCGAGGAGGCTGAGGTTTACAGCCGTATTACAGGCTATTACAGGCCGGTGAAGAACTGGAATGACGGAAAGACTCAGGAGTACAAAGAGCGCAGGGTTTATGATATTACGAGTTCTCATATGCGTCCCAGGACCCGGGCAGCCGTGGAGGCGGCAAAGACAGCGGAAAGCGCGGTTCAGAATCAGCATGCCGGAGACAGTATGCAAAATCACGCTGATGACGGAATACGCACGTTCCTCTTTACGACAAAGACATGTCCGAACTGCCGGATAGCGGTAAATTCTCTTGAGAAGGCTCATATTCCCTATGAGCTTGTGGATGCGGAAGAGCATATGGATCTGGTGAATAAATACGGAGTGATGCAGGCGCCTACTCTGATTGTCGTAAAAGACGGTCAGGTGACAAAGCTGGCGAATGCTTCAAATATAAAAAAATATGCAGAAAAGGAAGGCTGAAATGATGTATGATATTGGAATTGTCGGCGGGGGAACCGCCGGAATGACAGCTGCCATATACGGGCAGCGTGCTGGGAAGAAAACGATTATTATAGAAGGCGGAGCTTTCGGCGGGCAGATCACTTCATCTCCGAATGTAGAGAACTATCCGGGAATTGCCAGCGTAAGCGGAAGTGAATTTTCCATGAATCTGCTGGATCAGGCTGTAAAACTTGGCGCGGAGACTCAGACAGAACAGGTCACGGGAATCCGCGAAGAGAACGGAATTAAAATCATTGTTGCCGGGGGAAAGGAATATCCCTGCCGGAGCATCATCCTTGCGACCGGAGTGACGCACAGACATCTGGGAGTGCCTGGCGAGGAGCGCCTGACAGGTGCGGGAGTATCTTACTGTGCTACCTGTGACGGCATGTTTTTCCGGGGAAGAGATGTGGCTGTAGTTGGCGGAGGAAGTACGGCGTTGCAGGATGCGGAGTTCCTCTCGGGCTACTGCAGCAAAGTGTATCTGATTCACCGCCGGGACGAATTCCGGGGAGAAGACAATATAGTAAAACGGCTGGAAAAGAAAGAAAATGTAGAGTTTATTTTAAGCGCTGCAGTGAAGGAAATTGTCGGAGAAAATATGGTGGAAAAACTGATTCTCAACCATAAAAAGACGGGAGAAGAAACTGAACTTCCTGTGGCAGGGGTGTTTATCGCTGTAGGACAGATCCCGCAGAATGACGCGTTTGCGGATGTTGTCCGCCTGGATGGAAGCGGATTTATCCTTGCGGCGGAAGACTGCATGACTTCCCATCCGGGTATTTTCGCTGCGGGAGACTGCCGGACAAAAGAAGTAAGACAGCTTACGACAGCGGCGGCCGACGGTGCTGTGGCGGCGCTGGCAGCATGTAAGTATATTGCGGAATAGAGATTGATTTTCAGGGAGGGCGGGAACGCCCTCCCTGAATAAGTTATAGCAGACAGAAAAAACACCTTGCCTGTCAGAATAGTTATAATTTTGGCACAAAAGATGACATCTGTCCTTTTTTTGATTGTAAGTGTATATTATTCTATTATAAAAGACAAGGAGGAAAGACAATGAAGTATAAGAGGATATTTTTAATTGTTATCGACTCTTTCGGAATCGGAGAAGCGCCTGATGCAGAGAAATACGATGATAAGGGATGTGATACCCTGGGACATATTGATGAAAAGATGGATGAATTCCATATCCCTAATCTGACCGCTCTGGGGCTTGGCGAGCTGCATCCTCTGGTTCACGCGGAAGCAGGAAAGCCGTATCCGGCGCGCTATGCGAGACTGAAGGAGGCCAGCGCCGGAAAGGATACCATGACAGGACACTGGGAGATGACCGGACTGTATATCACAAAGCCGTTCATAACATTTACAGAACACGGATTTCCCCCGGAGCTGATCGACGAACTCTCCAGGAGGACCGGCAGAAAGATTATCGGGAATAAAAGTGCCAGCGGAACGGAAATTCTGGACGAACTGGGAGAAGAGGAGATAAAAGAAGGCCACCTGATCGTATATACTTCTGCAGATTCTGTTCTTCAGATCTGCGGCAACGAGGAGACGATGGGACTGGACACTTTGTATCATTATTGCGAGATCGCGCGGGAGCTGACCATGAAGGATGAGTGGAAAGTCGGGCGTGTAATTGCAAGGCCTTATGTAGGAAAGAAAAAGGGAGAATTTAAACGTACTTCGAACAGACATGATTATGCTTTGAAGCCATCGGGGAAAACTGTGCTGAACGCCCTGAAAGACAATGGCTTTGATGTTATAAGCGTGGGAAAGATCCGGGATATCTTTGACGGCGAAGGCATTACGGAGGCACATAAATCAAAGAGCAGCGTACACGGCATGGATCAGACCATTGAGATTTCAGACAAAGATTTTGAGGGGCTGTGCTTTACAAATCTGGTTGATTTTGATGCACTGTGGGGACACCGCAGAGACCCGGTCGGATATGGAAAAGAACTGGAAGCATTTGATGAAAAACTGGGGGTTCTGCTGGAACGCTTAAGAGAAGATGATTTACTGCTGATTACGGCGGACCACGGGAATGATCCCACATTCAAGGGGACGGACCACACAAGAGAGATGGTGCCTCTGCTGGGATATTCTCCGTCTATGAAGGACAGAAAGTATCTGCCGGATCAGGATACCTTTGCGGTGATCGGAAGTACAATCGCAGACAACTTCGGCGTAGACATGCCGGAAAATACAATCGGCACATCACTGATGGAAGAATTTTAAAGAAGAAAGAAAAGGAGAACAACACCATGTCAGAATTTAAAGGAACACCACACAACAGCGCCATGCCGGGAGATATCGCGGAAATCGTCCTCATGCCGGGAGACCCTCTTCGCGCAAAACTGATCGCCGAGACATATCTGGATCATGCGGTATGCTATAATACTGTGAGAAATGTTCTGGGATACACCGGTGAATATAAGGGAAAAAGAATTTCCGTACAGGCCAGCGGAATGGGAATCCCGTCCATGGGAATCTATTCCTATGAACTGTATAATTTCTATGGAGTGAAAAAAATCCTTCGGATCGGATCTGCGGGCGCTATTTCAGATGAACTGGAACTTGGAGACGTCGTAATCGCTTCGGGAGTATGTACGGATTCCAATTACATATCCCAGTATAAACTGCCGGGAACATTTACCCCCGGCGCTGACTGGGATATGTGCCAGGCTGTGATTCAGTCATGCAAAGACAGACAGCAGAAGTATAAAGCAGGAACGGTCCTTGTTTCGGATGTATTCTACAACGAAGATCCGGCTGATCTGGAAGTGTGGAAGAAAATGGGAGTGCTCTGCGTCGAGATGGAGTCTGTATCCCTGTACTGTAACGCGCTTAGAAGTGGAAATAAAGCACTGTCTATGTTCACTATTTCCGACCTGCCTTTGAAAGGGGTGTCAATGGAAGCTGACGCCAGGAGGACGGGATTTACAAATATGATAGAGACGGCACTGGAGGCATGTCTCCATTTTGAGGAGTAATTCTCCTTTGCGGAAAACATGACAGGTGATGCTGACTGTGGATCGAAATCAGTATCACCTGTCAAAATTTATCCTCAGTCGAGAAACATCTTTGAACCCATCCACTGTCTCATATGATCAATCATTTTTGAATCTGGCTCAATATAGATGCACAAATTTTTCTGATCCTGAGGTATCATGATTGCGTAGACTTTGGCGTTCGCCCGTCCGGAACTGTAATCGAAAGTCTTTTCCGGATGATATGAATTTAATCTTCCCGACCCCTTTGGGGCAATGATTTCAGCGAGCTGTATGTCAAAAGTACGCAGTGATTTTCTTTTTGCCTGATTATAGATCGCGTCGATCTGAAGATCATGATTCAGAATAATATATTCATATTCCACATTGAGACGTGGGAATATAATATAGTAGGCAAGGAGTGCGATGATTGCTGCAATCATGAAGGAGAGCAGACCGATAAAGGGCATTCCGAGCACGGCAACTGCAACAATGAGAAGAATCACCAGGATGCGTACGAGAAGATCATAGGGCTTGGGCTTGCGTGCCACAAGCTGTTCATATAATGCGTCATTCATAGTTATTTGTTCCTTTCTGCATGTAAGTAATTCATTACCATAGAGGCTACTTTAAAAGTCATGGCGTCTTCAAACAGCCTGAGATCGAGTCCTGTCCTCTTCTGGATCTGCTCCAGACGGTAAATCAGTGTATTCCGATGCATGTGAAGCTGACGGGATGTCTCGGCGATATTAAGGTTATTCTGAAAGAAACGGTTGATCGTCGCGGTTGTTTCAGAATCCAGTGACTCCGGTATCTCGTCGCCGAATATCTCTTCCAGAAAGCTTTCGCAGAGCGGAATGGGAAGCTGATAGATCAGCCGTCCGACTCCCAGCTCGTCATATGGGAATATATTCTGTTCGGAATAGAAAAGCCTGCCGACTTTCAGCGCAAGGCTTGTCTCGCGGAATCCCCTGGAGATATCTCCCAGCGTCTCTATTACAGAGCTGTAGGATATCTGGATCTGGGAGAGCGCTTCCACGTTCAGCGTATCCACAATAGTACGTGCAATGCGCCGGAAATCCGCAGCAGATTCTCCGTTTTTCACCGGACGGAGAACGGCGGTAATGCTTTCAGTCACAGGAATCAGATAAGTTTTCGTCTGCGAAGGAAAGAGGTTTCGGAGAATTTCCATTATGACTTCATCCGGCGTCCGGGCTTCCAGCAGGAAGAGAACCCTCCGGGTATCGGCAGTAATATGAAGCCTGGCTGCGCGCTCCGGAATCTCGTATGACGGAATCCCTCCGGTCATGAGCCTCTGCAGGAAATCCGTCCGGTTATATTTTTCCTTGTAGGCCGTACACAGGCACTTAAGCTGAGATAATGTCTGTTCCGCGTCTTCCGGCGTATCGGCAGTTACCGCAAGCGACAGCCCTGTGACGCGTTTCAGTTCTCCAAGTGCTTTTTCCAGTTCCCGTGTGTATTCTGTTGCCTGATCCATTATCTGTCCCCGTTCTGAATAAAAAGGCTGCACTATTTCAGTGCAGCCCCTCTTTGTTTTATAAATCAGCGGTATGCTGGCGGCCAGTCCGGCCGACAGTGAATAGCATCTTTGAAACCGCTCGCTGCTATTCCAATTTTAAAGCATTAGTTTGTAATCGTCAACTCTGTGTCTTTGTCAAATACATGAATCTTTTCCATGTCGAGCGCGAATACAGCCTTGTCGCCTGTTCTCAGAGTTGTACGCGGATTAACGCGGGCTGTCATCTGAGTTCCTTCAACATCGAAGTACAGGAATACTTCGGCACCAAGCAGCTCGTAAACTTTGATTGTAGACTCAATCACACTGTCCGGTGAGTTGCTGATAAATGCCTCTGAATCATGTACGTCCTCAGGACGGATACCAAGAACAACAGTCTTTCCGTTGTAGCCGCCGTCAATGAGTGCTTTCTTTTTGGAAGCCGGAACTTTCAGCACATGCTTTCCAACTGTAAGTGTAACGTCGTTGCCTTTGACTGTACATGTTGCATCCATGAAGTTCATCTGCGGGGATCCGATGAATCCTGCAACGAACAGATTGCACGGAGTATTGTAAAGGTTCTGAGGTGTATCAACCTGCTGTACAACACCGTCTTTCATAACAACGATTCTTGTACCAAGTGT
>JAHZHF010000017.1 GCA_019420405.1 Clostridiales bacterium | reverse complement strand
AGATCAGGATGCATCAGATATCCGCGTGATGGACCTGCGGAGCGGCGAAGGCTATGAAATCCAGGCGGCGGACGGAGAAGTGCTTAAACCGCTGGGATTTATAAACGGAGATTTTGTCTACGGTAAAGCGCGTACAGAAGATGCGGGGACAACCGTTTCCGGCGATGAAATTTCGCCTATGTATGAAGTGGAAATCCGTAATTCGGAAAATGAGGCGGAGGCGAATTATTCCTTTACGGATCAGAATATCTATACGAGTGATGTCCTGATCGATGGAAACCTGCTGACGCTTAACCGCGTTCAGAAAAATGGAGATCAGTATGCGGCTGCATCCCAGGAATACGTGACCAGCAACAGGGAGAGAACAGAAACCGCGGTGACTCTGGAGGCGTTCAGTACAGATGTGAAACAACGGCAGATGAAGCTGGTGTTTGCGGACGGCATAGAAGTTTTGGAAACAACCGTGGCGAAGCCGGAACTGAGTGCTGCGAGAGAACCGCTCACGATAACGCTGGGTGAAAACCGCGCGAAAGAGGTGTTCTATGTATACGGTATGGGCGAACTGGAAGGCGTGTACGCCCGGGCCGGTGATGCGGTGCAGAAGGCGGAACAGGTGTCCGGCGTAGTGATCTCTTCGGATCAGACTTATGTCTGGGAGAAGGGAAACAGGGATCTCGTGTATTCCACGGAAGCGTCATCTTTTGCGATGGAGGGCGATGAGACATCGCTGGAGGCGTGTGAGAGATACATGGAACAGTATGAGGCGCACCGCATTGATCTGACGGGATGTACGCTGGACCAGGTACTTTATGTGATTAACAGAGGTTGTCCGGTGATTGCGCTGACGGATACGGATCATGCGATCCTGCTGACGGGCTATACGTTAACGGATATCACTTATATTGATCCGGAGAGCGGTTCGGAGATTACGGTAGGAATCGGTACGATGGAGAACATGATCGAAAGTGGAGGAAATACGTTTATCGGGTATATCAGATAGAGAGATTCGAGATATGTGAAAGTAAAGAGATGAGGTTAAAAAGTGGCTGCCATATAAGAAAGAAAGTCTTATGTGGCAGCCGTTTTTTTAGTTAGTTCCGATCGACATTGTTTCGGGCAGAGTACTTCCGCCGTCGATTACGATCTGAGAACCTGTCAGATAGCTGGATTCATCACTTCCAAGGAAAGCAAACAGTTCTCCTACTTCGGCAGGCTTTGCAAGGCGCTTCATCGGAACGCCAGCCGCAATATCCGCGATTGCGGATTCAGGATCTTCCGGATTGGATTCTACAGCCATTTTTTCAACCATAGGAGTGCGGGCATATCCGAGCTGAGAGCAGTTCACCCGTATATTACGATCCGCATACTCTACGGCTAGACATTTGGTCAGCCCAACCAGAGCCGCTTTTGTCATCGCATAAGCCGCCTCGCCGGCATCCGCGACAATGTCACCGGTTACGGAAGAAGCGATTACAATATTTCCGCCGCCCTGTTTTAACATATAAGGAATAACGGCTTTACATGTGTTCCAGACACCTTTGATATTTACATCGATATGGAAATCACGGGTGGCATCATCCATTTCTTCAAACGGAGCCAGCCGGCATACGCCTGCGTTACAGCAGGCAATATTGATCTCACCGAATTTTTCTGCTCCTTTTTTGGCAGCTTCATCCATCTGTGTGCGGTCAGCGACATCTGCCACCGCAGTGATGATTTCTGCGTTGTATTCTTTGCGTAGTTTTTCTGCTGTCTCCTCTACGGCAGGAGATAAGTCAACCATGATAAGTTTTGCACCGTATTTTGCATAAACTGTAGCGATACCTTCGCCCAGGCCTGCGCATGCCCCTGTGATCAGCGCGACTTTTCCGTCTAATTTAGCCATTTTCACGTCTCCCTTGAGTTTTTTTGATTGACATTATTTTATCAATCAAAATTCTATCATTTTGTTTTCGTTTTGTCAACTTTTTGCATGTATTTATTTTTGTTATTTTTTATTTAGTTTTGATAAATTTCGAATATTTTTGATTTGGCTTTGCTTTTGATTGACAAGGGGAATGGGAGGCAATATAATAGACGTGAATTCCGAAAGGAGGAGACAGAGTGGATATCAGTAAGGTCATTATTTATATTATTCTCATTTTTATGGTTGTGGGGATCGTAGATAAAATTGTTTTTAAAAACAGGTACGGGTATGGCGTTCAGTTCGAAGAAGGAATTATGGCGATGGGTACGCTGGCTATGTCCATGGTGGGGATTATGTGCTTCGCTCCTGTGTTGGGAAAGATCCTCATGCCAGTTGCGGGTCCGTTCTACGGTCTGTTTGGCGGTGATCCGGCCATGGTGGCAGGATCGGTGCTTGCTATAGATATGGGGGGCTACCCGCTGGCTCAGGCGATGACGGATACGAAAGAGCTGCAGCAGCTCTCCGGGCTTTACCTGGGAGCCATGATGGGAGCTACTGTTGTATTTTCCATACCGATCTCCCTCGGACTTGTAAAGAAAGAAGATCGTGATTATATAGCGAAAGGTTTTCTATCCGGTTTTATTGCAGTCCCCTTTGGTGTCGCGATCTCCGGGATGGCTACGGGGATCAGCCTTGCCGTGCTTTGCATTAATCTTTGGCCGACGGCGGTCCTGGCTCTTTTATTCGCCCTTGGACTCAAATGCGTGCCCAAGGCGATGATGAAGGGGTTTGACATATTTGCAAAGCTGATCAGCGCATTTGCCATGATCTGTCTCGGGTCTGCTATCATAGAGGCACTTTCGGGAATAAAAGTGATACCGGGGATGGATCCTATTGGCCCTCAGCTTGAGATTGTAGGGACTCTTGCAATTACATTATCCGGTGCTTATCCAATGGTGCATTTTGTCAGAACAGTGTTAAGTGGGCTGCTGGAAAAAATGGGACGATTCCTGAGTGTGAATTCTGCTGCTGCCGCCGGGATGATTGCCTGTCTGGCGAATAATCTGCCGACGTTTTCGATGATTGAAAAAATGGATGAGAGAGGAAAAATCTATTCGACGGCATTTTCTGTCTGCGCATCGTTTGCGTTGGGGGATCATCTGGCATATGCCGCAACCGCAGGGCAGGAATGCGTGGCACCTATGGTTCTTGGGAAAATCTGCGGAGGAATCATCGGTGTGGTTATAGCTCGGCTACTGGTAGCCGGGGGCGGTGAAAAGAAATCTGCCTGTTCATGACATGCGGAAAAGAGAAAAACAATCCCACAGGTTTCGGGCTTTTTAGCTCTGAATTCTCTGTGGGATTGTTTTTGGGATGCGGCAGTTTATTTTTTGCTCAGCTCTGTCATCCGGTCGCTTAAGCTGGCCAGAGCTTCTGTCCATTGGCTGTAGACTTCGAGCAGTTTTTCGTAATAAGCGGCACGGGTTTCATCCGGCAGGCTTAATGCCTCCTGTTTATGTATCTGTGGAATCTTTGCATAGCCGTTCCAAAGGTCTACTGCATTCGCTGCCAGTGCGGCTGCACCCAGGGAAGCTGCGTCCTGATCGACATTTGTCTTGAGGACGGGCATGTGGTAGATATCCGCAAAGATCTGCCGCCAGAGCGGGCTTTTGCTTCCGCCGCCGCAGATGAGCATATCGCCTTTGACTTCTACCTGCTTCAAGAGGATATCCAGCGTTTTGCGAAGCGCCATGGCAACACCTTCCATGGAGGCGCGCACAAGATCTTCCCGGGTGTTCCCGAGTGTGAGCCCCATGAATCCGCCGGTCAGGTTCGGACTGGGCTCCTGGGAACTTCCGCCGGCCAGAGTCGGATTGAAAAGGACGCCGTTTGCTCCGGGCGGAACAGAGGCGGCCATGCGGTTCATCGCGTCATAGGCATCGGTGTCTGCAGGCAGATCCCGGCAAAGGTTGTCCCGTATCCAGCGGAAAGAATTTCCGGCGGAGAAGATAGATACCGCTGAAGTATAGTATCCCTTTTCCGGCATGGCAAATACAAACGGACGGGTTTGCACATCAATAACCGGAGTACAGGATGTGACTGCGATCCAGCTCGACGAGCCCAGTGAGGTGTAGACTACGCCTTCCTCCATACCGCGGACGCCGAGGGCCATGCATGTATTATCCACTCCGCCGCAGGCCACGGGAGTTCCCGGGAGAAGGCCGCTCTCTTCTGCGGCTTTGTCCGTGACATATCCGATCACTGAGTCAGAAGGACAGATCTCGGGGAAAATTTCCCGGGGGATGCCTGCTGCATTGAAAAATGCAGGTTCATAATCCCATTTCTTAAGGTTAAACACTCCGAAACCGGACGCATAGGACGGATCTGTGCAGATGCGCCCGGTAAGTTTGTAGTTGACAAAATCTTTGGAGCCGAGTATCTTTGCTGTCCGGTTGAAAATTTCCGGGGTGTGTTCTTTCATCCACATCAGCTTAAAAATTGTGTAAGTCTCTTCGGGATCTCCGTTTCCGGTTGTAGAGTACCATTCTTCGTAAGTAAGGTTACTGAAGAATTTTGGAATCTGGTCCGTAGCGCGCATGTCGCACCAGATTGGAACCTGATCGGCGAGAAGTTCTCCGTTCTTATCGAGAGGAACGGTCACAAGACTGTGTCCGGACAGTGCTACGCACGCGATTTCCTCGGGAGAAGATCCGCTTTTTTTCAGCAATTCTCTGGTTGCGAGGCAGACGTTATTCCACCAGTCCATGGGACGCTGCTCCACATATTTGTCAGCCGGGAAAAAAGTTTCGTACTGACTGAAAATTTCGGCGTGAGAGATTCCATCCACGTCAAAAAGGGAGGCTTTGATTCCTCCGGTTCCGAGATCATAGGCAATAAATTTGTTTTTTTTCATAATAATTTCCTTTCTGAGTGTCTGCTAGAGCTGTTTGTATAGCATTTCACTGGAAAGGTAGTCTGTCGAATAATTTCCTGTCTGTCTGCCGGCCTTAAACAGGATGATTCTGCTGCACATGCCGATGAGCTCGGGAATATCGGATGACAGTATCAGAATCGAGGCGCCTTTGAGCGCGAGTGCGTTTAGGATATTATATAATTCCAGCCGGCTGGCGGCGTCCAGGTTCTTTGTCGGATCATCATATATATAGAGCTGTGAGTTGTTAAACAGTGAACGTGCGATCAGCAGTTTCTGTTTGTTTCCCGAACTTAAATAGCGCACTGGAGTATGGATATCCGCATTGTGGATACCCAGCCGTACGATATAGTTCCGGGAGTAGTGTTTCTCTGCCGCAGCGGAGACAAATCCCATTTTCCGGACTTTACGGAAATCTGATGCAGCAATATTAAACGGGATCTCCTGCAGATTAAACAGGAGATCATCGCTGTCCCGTTCAGGGAGCAGGCAGGAATTGCTGCAGCGCTCCATGATGTACTGAGTGAGGCGCTTGCGCTCCGGTTTTGAGAGGCCGGTGATTCCAATGATTTCTTTCTCGTGAAGACTGAAAGAGACCTCCGAGAGAGGGGGGAGACTGGCGCTGTCAAAACGGAGAATCTCTTCTCCGGCCGGCAGTGAGATATGCGGATACCGGAAATTCATATGCATATTTGTGATCTGTGTCCTGAATTCCTCCGTCTCAAACTCATCCCGGGAAAAGTCGGCCGTAACTGTGCCATCTGTAATGATGGACACATGGTCGCAGTATCGGAGTATTTCCGAATAATTATGCGTGATCAGAATCACGGCGGTATCCTGGGTCTTTAATTCTTCCAGAATTCCAAATACCTTCTGGGTCTGATCATGACTTAAGAAAGTCGAAAACTCGTCCAGAATCAGAACCCTGGGACGGCAGATTAATATGTGTGCCAGCTGCAGGAGCCGCTGATCTGATTCGTCAAGGCTGCCAGCTTTTTGCCAGAGATCAAAGTCAAGATCATATTTCTTCAAAATATCGCGTGCGGTTCGGGTAATCTCCTTGTGAGAGGGAGAAAAGAACCGTTTTCCATATAAATACTGTTCATTTCCGCTGATCAGATTGTCACGTACGGACAGCTCGGGAAAGATATTGAGCTTCTGGGTCAGCATATAAATCCCATTCCGCTGTGCGGAGACCGGGTCTGTGATCTTAAGTTTTCTGCCGTCCAGGATAATATCCCCGGATGTGCCGGGGCGGAAACCCGCGAGAACCTGTGCGAAAACAGTCTTTCCTTCGCCATTGTTTCCGATGATTCCATGGATCTCTCCGGAACGCGCCGAAAAATTCAGCTCACTGATCAGAACCCGGTCAGCAGCCATGTTCAGATCCCGGATTTCAAGAGTAAAACCAGTCATAGAAAACCACCACTTGCTTACAGATTATAGGAAGTATAGGTACATACATTATGTTCCAGGTAATATTTTTTATATTCTTCCGGTATATTTTCGTTTGTAATCACGATGTCCGGAAAGTCCAGATCACCGATTTTTCGGAAAGTCCGCCTGCCAAATTTTTCACAATCCAGACCGAATATGACCTGTCTGCTTCTGGGGGTGACGGCGCGGATGATTTCCTGTACGGAGAGATCAGAGAGCGTGTATCCGGCCTCTAAGTCAACTCCGTCCACTGAAAAAAAACATTTGTCCAAATATATATTGTGAAGTTCAGCGTCAATATCATCGGGGAGGGAGTAGTATCCCTGTGTGACAAGACGTCCACCCCAGAAAAGACACTGAATATTGGGATTGGCACTCAATACCCCGGACACCCAGAAATTATTCGTCAGTACATTGATGCCTGTGCGGGTGAGCAGTGCCTTGGCTATGTAGTAAGACGTGGTTCCGGGACCTAAAAAAATCCATTCTTTTTCCTGAATGAGCTGAGCCGCAATTACTCCGATCTCTTCTTTATATCTGCTGTAGGCGATTGAGATTCCGGAAAAAGGGCTGTTGCTGTTTTCGTTTTCCTGTGCAGCATTTAAAGTAGCGCCTCCGTGAAAACGGGTCAGGAATCCTTCTTTCTCCAGTTCTTCCAGATCGTTCCGGATTGTTGCGTCAGTGACATTCAAAAGACTGCTTAGAGTAGATACATCAATTTGTTTGCAGTCGGTCAGGATTTCTTTGATCTTACGGAGACGTTCTATTTTAAACATAAAACTTCCTCCATTTATTAAAAAACATAAGTTCCAGTATATCAGAAAATAAAAGTCAATATACATATCAATAATATCATGCAAACGGGAAAATAACAATAATAAAATAAAAACAAACGAAAAAATTGCACTACAAAATTATAGATATAAAAAGAAATAAAAATAAAACGAAAGGAAAAATCAAAAATAAAAGAAAATAAATAAAAGAAAATAAAAATATAATATAGACAAACGAAAAAAGATGTGATATATTATTGTCAAATAAAAAACGAGCTCGGAAAATTAAGAAAAACGGAAAGGCAGTCTGTAAAAAAGAAAAGAGAAAAAACAAAAGAAGGGAAGAAAAATTATGAAAAGAAAAAAACTGATCGCAATCGGACTGATCGCCTGTATGACAATGACGCTGGCAGCAGGATGCAGCAGCAACAGCAGCGAGGAAAATACGGGAGAGGAAACTTCATCAGAAGAATCTTCCGATGGAAAATACAGAATCGGTTTTGCCAATGCATCGATTTCAAACAGCTGGCGTGTAAAGATGCGCGATATGCTGATGGAAGAAGCTGATAAGCTTGGCGTGGAAATTATCGAGACAGATGCAAACGATGACGCTAATACACAGAACAGTAATATAGAAGCTATGCTTCAGCAGGATCTGGACGCAATTTTGATTACACCGTGTGTTGAGGATGCCGTGAATCCGGGAATTGAGGCGGCTTATGAGTCAGGAATCCCGGTAATCCTTTTTGACCGTACATGTACGACAGAGGATTACACACATTTCATCGGATACTCAGATGAGAAGAACGGCGCTGCATGTGCAGAGATGCTTGTAGATGCGCTGATCGAGAAGAACGGAGAGGCAAAGGGCAACATTATCGCTCTTGATACAATCGCAGGTTCCAGTACAGATAACAACCAGAAAGCCGGACAGGATTCTGTATTCTCTCAGTATCCGGATATCAAGATCATTGAGAGACAGTATACAGATTTTGAGGCCAGCAAGGCGAAATCATTTATGGAAGACTGCTTAAGCAAATACGGCGAGGGTGAGATCGACGGAATCATTTCCCAGGACGGTGCGGTTACACTGGCAGCGGTTGACGCTCTGGAAGAGGCAGGCAGAATGGATGAGGGCATCCTTATCGTAAATGCAGATGGAATCAACGGTATCGCTAAGATGGTAAAAGAAGGAACATGTGTCGGATTCACGCAGTTCCCGTGCGCAGCAAGTGTTGACGCCCTGAATCTTGCGATCCAGTGCATTGAGGGTACAGATCCTGAAGAGAAAGACATCATCCAGGATTCAATCATTGTAACACCGGATAATGTAGACGAGTACCTGATTCCGGATGGAGACGACTACGACTGGACATATTAATATCTATTGACATAATTATACGGATTGACACAGAACCCCGAGGCAGCTGCCAAATGGACATGGCTCCATGTCCATCTGGTTCGCTGCTTTACAAAAATAAAGCACATATTACGGAGGGAACAGTGATGAAAGTAGGATTCTGCGTAGTGAATTATTCAGAAAAACCGGTGGAGGAAGTTGTAAAAATTGCAGCAGACAACGGTTATGAGGCAGTGGAACTCCCGGCATACAATGATAACGGCCAGGTTGACGTTGACGAGATGCTAAAAGGGAACAATGCAAAGAACTTGAAAAAGATGGTTGAGAGTTATGGCCTGACGATCGGCTCCCTCTCCAATCACCCAGATTCCGCACTGGTGATGGGGCCGTACAGCAAAGGAATGGACTCGATCTGTCCGGGAACGAAGGAAGAGAAGATCAAATTCGGTATGGAAAGCATGATTAAGAGTGCGCAGCTTGCAAATGCTCTTGAAGTACCCGCAGTCGTTGCTTTCTCCGGTATGGAAAATTACGGCCACATTAATGACTGGCCGGAGCCGGACGGATGGAAGGATGAAGAAGAACAGTTTGCAGAGAAGTGGGGATATGTATTTGATAAGTATAAAGAGTATGGGGTGAAGGTCGCATTTGAACCACATCCGAACAATATCGTATATGATACACAGTCCACACTGCGTTTGCTTGAGGTAGTTGATCACCATGAGTCGTTTGCAATCAATCTTGATCCGGCGAATATTCTCTTTTCGGGAATTGACCCACAGAGATTTGTCTATGAGCTGGCGGACAGAATTGTCTTGGTACATGCAAAGGACTGTGAGATCATTCAGCATCAGCTGGCAAAAGGCGGTCTGAATATGTATATGCAGGACCGCTGGGGAAGAAGAGACCGCTCCTTCCGTTTCCGGATTCCGGGCTGGGGCGATGTGAACTGGAAGGGACTGATCAGCGAATTGTATCTGAATGGCTATGATGGAGTGTTCAACTATGAGCATGAGGACGTGATCATGAGCCGTGCAGACGGGGTGAAGAAGACGATTGATTACCTGAAACCGCTGATGATCAGCGCACCATATGAGGGAAGAAGCGATAAACTGTTTACGAAATAAGGAGGATAATCTGCATGAGAACTATGAGAGCACAGGTTCTTACTGAACCATATAATTTTGATTTAAAGGAAGTACCGGTACCGGAGATTAACGATGACGAAGTTCTGATTAAGGTAAAATACTGTGGAATCTGTGGATCCGACTGGGGGTCCTACACAGGTAAGTATGCAGATGAGGTTGCCTGCATCCCGCTGACAACCGGACATGAAGTTTACGGAACAATCGAGGAAGTCGGTAAGAATGCCCAGGGATTAAAAGTCGGCGACAGAGTGACATATGATATCTGTACACCGTGCGGAACCTGCTATCACTGCCGGATCGGAGAGCCGCTTCTCTGTTCAAACTTCAAACAGATCGGTATCCACACGGACGGCGGATTTGCAGAGTATGTAAAGGTGCCGTGGAAGAATGTATACATCGTGCCGGACGAAGTATCGGATGAAAAAGCTGCATTTGTTGAGCCACTGACCGCATGTTTGAATGCATCCAGAAAAATGGACTGCGTAATGGGACGAAGTGTTGTCGTAATTGGCGCTGGCCTCGGAATTATTCATGCACAGCTTGCGAAACTGCGCGGCGCAGCTCCCGTTATCGTGGTAGATATGAACGCAGACCGTCTCGCAATGGCAAAGGAAGTTGTTGCGGATTATGTCATTAACGCAAAAGAGGTTGATCCGATTGAGGAAGTAATGCGTCTGACAAACGGCGTAGGAGCAGACTTTGTTCTCGAGGCTGTAGGAAGCTCCAAGACTTATGAGCAGGCGTTCAAGATGGTAAGAAGAGGCGGAAAAGTAGAGGCTTTCGGTATCTGCGCAGATGACGACTATGCAAGCCTTCCCCCGGTATCATTTGTGCTGGAGGAGAAGAAGATCGGCGGAAGCTGTGCGGGAATCGGCTATGACTGGGGCGATGCACTTACACTGCTGAAATATGACCGTGTAGATCCGATGCCGCTGATCTCCATGATTGTTCCGATTGAGGAGCTGGAAGATGCGCTTAAAGAGATTCGTCAGAATCCGAAGCTTGTCAAAGTACTGGTCAGCCCGCTCGTAAAAGAGCGCACGATCCTTTACAAATAAAGGACTGGAGGGATAAAAGTGGGTAAAGATACTGCAAAAGCGGGCGGAAAATCCGGCGTTGTAAAGAGAATATTAAATAATCCGGTCAGCGGGCCGTATATCGCACTTGTGCTGCTGTTCATTATTTCATCCATCGCTTCACCGGTAATATTCCCCACATTTTCCAATGTGACGAATATTCTGCGGCAGGCATCGGTCATGGGTATGGTCAGCATCGGAATGACAGTTGTGCTCCTGGTCGGCGGAATCGACCTTTCGGTTACATATATCATGGCGCTCTGTGCCTGTATCATGGCGAACATGATGGAGGTGCAGGCTGCATCCGGCAGCAACGGTCCGGCGATCGGACCTCTCCTGCTGGTACTTGCAATCGGTGCATTCGTGGGATTTATTAACGGCTCTATCATCGTACTCAGAGGAGCTGAGCCCTTTATCATTACGCTCGGTACAGGGCAGGTAATCCACGGGATCACTTATCTGTATACGAAGGGCGCTCCGGGCGGAACCGTTACAGAGTTCTGGAAGAATTTCGGATCAGAGGGATTCCTTGATATGATCCCGTGGGCAGTTATCCTGTACGCAGTGATGATGGTTGTATTCCTGGTACTGCTTCATAAAACTGTATTTGGCCGTCATATATACGCAATTGGAAGTAATGAGGAAGCGGCAAGACTTACGGGTATCAAGACGAAAGTAAACAAAATCATGGCTTACGTCCTTTGCGGATTTACCGCAGCGCTTGCGGGAGTTATGCTTCTCGCCAGAGTCCGTGTTGGTGAGCCGAATGGAAGTTCCGGCTATGACATGGATGCAATTGCAGCTGTTGTTATCGGTGGTACTGCAATGTCAGGCGGACGCGGAGGACTTGCGGGAACACTGGCCGGCGTACTGATCATGGCTATCATGAACAATATCCTGAACCTGATCGGTGCAGATCCGAACCTGCAGATCGTAATCAAAGGTCTGATTATCCTTATCGCAGTTCTGATCCAGCGCAAGAATGACTGATCTCGCGGGAAAAGGAGGGAGACAGTATGAGTGAATACGCATTAGAAATGCAGGGCATAACAAAAACCTTTTCCAAAGTGACGGCACTTGACAAGGTGGACTTAAAGGTCAGGCCGGGTGAGATCCACGCCCTGATCGGAGAAAATGGAGCAGGCAAATCTACTCTGATGAAAGTGCTTTCAGGAGTATATAAGCCGGATGGAGGAAAGATCCTTCTAAATGGGGAAGAGGTCGTGATGCATAATCCGAAAGATGCCATTAAAAAAGGCGTTGCTATCATCTATCAGGAGCTGAGCCTTGTTCCGGAGTTGAATGCGATTCAGAACCTGATGCTCGGACAGGAGAAAAATACCGGCGGGATTATCAGAGGAAAAGAAGAGAATAAATTCGCCAGAAAGTATCTGGATTATGTAAGCCATGGCGCGATTGACAGTTATACTGTTCCGGTGAAGCGGTTGAGTGTGGCTCAGCAGCAGATGATAGATATTGCGAAAGCACTGTCATATAATTCGAGGATCATCGTTATGGATGAACCTACAGACAGTCTGACGAACCGTGAGATTGAGATCCTTTTCCGGTGTGTCAGAAAGCTGAAAGAAGACGGCATCACAGTGATCTATATTTCACACCGTCTTGAGGAGCTGTTCGAGCTTTGTGACCGCGTGACAGTGCTCCGTGATGGAAAATATATTGCGGATGAGGATATCGCGGATATTGACAAAGACTGGCTGATCAGCAAGATGATCGGCCGTGATCTGAAGGATACATATCCGCCGCGCCACAGGAGTACGAGCAGTGAGGTGGTAATGGAAGTGGAAGGACTAACGGGAGAACGTTTCCGGGATATTTCCTTCCAGCTGAAAAAAGGAGAGATCCTCGGTCTTACGGGACTTGTGGGCGCAGGGCGTACCGAGGTCCTGCGTACGATATTCGGCGCGGACAAAGCAAAGGTAGGTACTGTAAAGATATTCGGGGAACAGACAGATATCCGTCATCCGAGCAAGGCGCTGAAATGCGGACTTGGATTCGCGACAGAGGACCGGAAGGCACAGGGGCTGTTCTTGAATCAAAGTATTGAGAAAAACATTACGATCGCATCTCTGGATAAGATTTCAAATGCGGGATTTATAAATAAGGCAAAAGAGGCGAAGATGTCAGATGAATATTTTAAAAGTCTGAATGTGGCCTCGCCGGATACAAAGAAGCTGTGCAAGTATCTTTCGGGGGGGAATCAGCAGAAAGTTGTACTGGCCAAATGGCTTGCGTCGGAGTGCAGGATCCTCTTCCTGGATGAGCCGACCCGCGGAATTGACGTAGGTGCGAAATATGAGATTTATCAGCTTATGGATAAGCTCTCTCAGGCCGGAGTCAGTATCATTATGATTTCCTCGGAGATGCCGGAGGTCATGGGAGTGGCGGACAGAATTCTTGTCATGCATGAGGGAAATATGACCGGAGAAGTACAGCATGAAGAATTTTCGGAAGAGAACATAATGAAATTATCAAGCGGAGAGAGAAAGGCCGGTTGAAATTCGGAAAATCATAGTAGACGAAGATAAAGGAGATGAAAATTTATGGGATATAAAGAGACGCTGTTAAGTCCGATCAAGATCGGAAATAGAGAATGCAAGAACCGCTTTTTTGCACAGCCGATGGAATGTGTTGATTCGGATGAAGAGGGGAATCCGTCAGATCTGACGCTGGAAAGATATGAAAAGCTGTACAAGGGCGGGTTCGGACTTGTAGACCTGGAGGCGATCACGGTTACGAATGAAAGCCGCGCGAGAAAGACGCAGCTCGAGATCATGCCGAGAAACGAAAAGGCTCTTGCGAAATTTATCAAGAGATTAAAAGAGGTGAATCCGGATACGCTGATCGTATTCCAGCTCACACATTCAGGCGAGATCAGTGAGCCTGAGTTCTCGAGAAGAGTATGTGTAAAACCCACTTACGGACTTGGGGGAGATCTTCTTTCTGAGGAAGAAGTGGATCATATCATGGATCAGTTTGTAGAAGCATCTAAGATCGCTCAGGCTGTAGGGGCGGACGGAATAGATATGAAACTCTGCCACGGTTATCTCGGATCTCAGATCATCCGTCCCTACAATGACAGAGACTGGAAATACGGTGGATCCTGGGAGAGAAGATCTGCGTTCGCATACGATTTGATGGAGAGGATCCAGAAGGGTGTGAATGATAAGAACTTCCTTATCGGTTCCAAGATGTCTATGTGGGAAGGCTATCCGGGCGGATTCGGTTCCGCGGGACCGGAATCCCCGCTGATGGATATGACAGAGCCTCTTGATCTGATCAAGGGACTGGAGGAGAGAGGCGCAAGCTATTTCGTAGAATCTCTCGGCAATGTACACTGTTCAATGAACTATATGGAGGCGCTGAGCGATGCTCCGGAGCTGTCATACCTGCATATTTATTTCGCGGATATGATGAAGAAGGTGCTCAAACCGGAGACAGTTGTCATCGGTTCTCATTTCTCGCCGTTCAGGGGCAAGAAGAATAAACTTCTTTCCATCGAGCCGGAGAAGTCAAGTCTGTTTGCGATGGGTGCAACCTGTATCGAGGGCGGCATGATGGATATGATCGGTCTCGGACGCCAGTCCTTTGCAGATCCGTTCACACCGGCTAAGCTGGCTGAGGGACGCGAGGATGAAATCCACTACTGCACGCAGTGTATGAACTGCGAAGAGCTTATGATCCGTCAGCAGCCGGTGGGATGTGTGGCATACAACAGACCATATGCTCAGCGTCTGGTGGAGACGAGGAAAAAGTATGGCAAGCTCTCAGAGCTTCATACCTGATCAGAAACTGCATACTGGCAGATTGTTCTGCTGAAATCATAGATAAGAAAGGTGAGGAAAGGTGAAAGGAATATTAACAGAAAGACCAAGAAAGAACGTATTAACCAAGGATGACATCGCGTATATGATGGATCCCAGCGTATTGAAGCTGGACACGACACTCAGCGATGTAAAACACATGGTGGACGTATGTAAGAAATACGGATGCGGAACCTGCTTCTGCTGGCCGTGCTACTATCCGCAGCTGGTTGAGCTTCTGGAGGATGCTCCGGTAACGAAATTCGGTACTTCTCTTGCGTTTCCGACAGGACAGGAAGCGACAGAAACAAAAGTTTTCCTTGCACATCAGTTTATGAAGCTGGAGCCTGCGACGAATGATATGCAGATCAATGTGGGCTGGGTGAAGGAGAAATTTGATGACCTCGTTTACAATGATATTAAGGCAGTTCGTGATGCGACTCCGGGGGTACCGCTGAAAGTAATCATCGAGGCGATGCTTCTGACAGATGAGGAAATCACAAGAGCGAGTCAGATCGCTGTAAAAGCGGGAGCTGACTATGTGAAGACCGGTTCCGGATTCTCGATCGGCAAACCGACCACGCTGCACCATGTAAAAGTGATCAAAGATGCTATCGGGGATACTGCTATGATCAAGGTAGCAGGTGGAGTGAGAGATCTGGATACACTCCTTAAGATGTATAAGCTCGGCGCGACAAGGTTCGGAATCGGATGTGCATCTGCAGAGAAGATTCTGGAAGAAGTGGATGCTTTGGGTGGAGCGATCAACCTGGATGATATTGTGATTGATGAGTCTGAGCTGTAAGCATACAATGCGAAAACGGCGCATGGCAGTATTATATAACCTCTGAAATTAACATACAAATTGTAAATAAGTCGTCTGATATGTGGTAAGAGCCGGGATTCTCTCTGTGGAGTCCCGGCTTTCGTGGTAAGAACATATGTCACAGGGGTAGTTGGGGTGCGGACAGCGCAGCAGGCTAGTTCCGCACCTTCCGGGCGGAGGCCGGAGGAATGCCTGCGATCTCCCGGTATTTGGCAACGGTACGCCGGGCTGCCTGCAACCCTCGTGCGGTGAGCAGATCTGCGATCTTCTGATCAGAGAGCGGGTGCGACGGATCTTCCTCGCGAATGATTTCCTCGATAGCGGCGACCGCATCTTCCTGGCGGTTATCCGGGGAGGGAGACAGGGTGCGGGAACCTTCCGGCTCTGACAGGGGGAAGAGGTCCTTGAACGCGCAGGTTCGCGCCGGGAGTTCGATGTATTTCCCGTTTACTGCGCGACTGAGGGTGGAGGGGCTTATCCCAAGAGTTTCTGCGGCAGAGCGCATGGTCAGAGGGTGCCTGTTTCCGGTGCCGAGTGCAAATGCGCTTTGGACGCCGAGCGCAAACCGGGCGATTTTTATGAGGGTGGATTCACGCTGAGTTACGGCCCGGATAATGCTGCGGGCGCGGTTGATCCTGCTTTTGAAATATTCTTGCAGCTCTTTGGCTTCCGCATTTTTGGCCATATCCATGTACAGTGTGTTGAGCCGGATGTGATCCAGCCGGCTTCGGCAGATTTCAATTTCCCACTCCCCGGATATATATTTTGCCCGCAGGTCCGGTATCACGTAGACAGGAGTGGACTCTCCGAAATCTGCTGCGGGATACGGGTTCAGACCCCGGATGACGCGCAGATAATGTTTTACCCGGGCAGTAGAAAGGTTTAAACTGCGGCTGACTGTGCTCAAATTTCCGGCGGCCAGTTCGTTGAGATAATGATCCAGGATATCTTCCAGATTTTCATCAAGAAGTCCCTGTCTGTCGAGCTGGAGTTTCAGGCTGTCGGAGAGAGAGAAGGCGCCCACTCCGGGCGGATCCATTTCCCTGAGCGTGCGAAGCGCCCGGTCGAAGTCTTTCAAGGGGCAGCCGAGTTCATCGAGAAGTTCGCTGCGGGACATGGTGAAATATCCGCTTCCGGGATCGATGAAAGCGATGAGCAGCTCGATCAGCCGTGAGGAATCTGTGGGAACATCCCTGCTGATCTGAGAGCGCAGAAAGGGATGGAGGGATACGGACCCGCTGGAGGGAAGCTCGAGAGGAGGACGTTCTTCCAGGTTTCCGGCAGAAGTGTTCTCCTCTGTATAGTCGTGCTGCCGGAAATATTCGCCGAGAGCGATACCACCGTCGTCGAAGGAGGAAACCGGATCCAGATCCAGCATGGGATTTTCCATGTGTTCTGTCTCAAGGAACTGATCCAGTTCAGTAAGATCCATGGAGAGAATCTGAAGGCTCTGTATCTGCGCGGGGGTCAGCGTGACGCCCGGTTTGACGGTCTGCTTTACGATGTGTTCTAATTTCATTGGAAACTCCATTCTGCCGCCCTGACATATGGGGGCTGTATTGATATAATAATATCTCTTGAGAACTTTTTTGTAAACAGAGTTGTGGGCCGATGTTTTACGCATCGACGAACAGCCCTATGGCTGAACTGTTAAAGATATGATATATTAACTGCATCGAGTGGTGATGGAAATTGCGCGGGTGTGATCAAAGACAACCCGCCGGGAGGGACAAGATTTGGGACGGGATACGAAGAAAAGAGTATTGGACTATCTGGAAAAAATAAGCGGAGAAATTGACTTTGAGAATCCGGAGCGCTGCACGGCTGCGTCTGTGGCGGATGAAATGGAGATGAGCCGCACGGTGGTGAGTCAGTATCTGAATGAAGCGGTGGCGGAAGGCCTTGTGGTCAAGGTGAATTCCAGGCCTGTGTACTTTTTCGCGGGCAGAATCCTGGCGGAACTGCCCGGGAGAGGCGAAGAAATTCGCCGGGAAGGGGGCAGCGGAAGTGGAGAGGAAGATCGAAGCAGTATGGCGGGCAGATATGTTTTCGCTTCTCTGGCGGAGCTTAAAGAGGAATTGGGAAGCGGTGGGAAAAAGGACGTATTTGCGGATCTGGTGGGAAGCCGGGGAAGCTTAAGCTACAATGTGGAGCAGTGTAAAGCGGCGATTACCTATCCGAAAACCGGGCTGCCGATTCTTCTGCTTGGAGAGACAGGTACGGGGAAGAGCTATCTGGCCCGGCTGATGTTTGAATATGCACAGGAGAAGAAGATTATCGGCGCGGAAGGGCAGTTTGTGAGTGTGAACTGTGCGGAGTATGCGGACAATGAAGAGTTGTTCCTCACCAATCTGTTCGGATACCGGAAAGGGGCGTACACCGGGGCAGATAAAGACCGGAGAGGGTTGATCAGCCTTGCTGACGGAGGTCTTTTGTTTCTGGATGAAGTGCACTGCCTGACCTCCCAGTGCCAGGAGAAACTTTTCCATTTTATGGATAAGGGACAGTATCATATGGTGGGGGATAATGAAAAGTGGTATACGGCGAGTACGAGGATTGTAATGGCAACGACGGAGAATCCTGAGGTCGCACTTTTAAAAACACTGATGCGGAGAATCCCGCTGGTGACAAGCCTGCCTTCTCTGGAGGAGAGACCGGTCTATGAGAAGAAGGAGATTCTCTGTTTTCTTCTGCAAAAGGAGAAGGAACGGGTTGAGAGGCGGATACGGATCGTTTCGGCAGCGTACCAGAGTGTTCTGAAATATGAATTCAAAGGAAATGTCGGTGAACTTGTGAATTGTGTGCGCACCTGCGTCGCAAATGCCTGGCTGGACGCCCAGAGTCAGCCGGATAAGGATATGGTAATTCAGGTGTATCACCTTCCGGATTATATCTTGAAGAGCCGTGTCGTGCGTACAGCGGATCTGGAGGAAACGCGTGTGCTCGAGATGGAGGATCTGCAGAGGGAACTCAGGGTGGAGAAGAAGGTCTATGCCCTGAACCGGGATTTGATCTTCCAGTATGAGAAGATTCTTAAGGATGAGGCGGACGAGGATCTGATCACAGTGAGTCAGAACAGGTTTCTACAGTATCTGGATGATCTGAGCATGGACAACGCCAGTGAGGATAACCCCAAGGCCAGTCTGTATATGGAGATTGTCAGGCGTGCGTGTATGGCGGTAGGAAAGCGCCGAGGGATTACCTTTTCAAACCAGGACATCTTAAATGTGGGCCGTTTTATCTGCGATTATCTCCAGAACGGAAGCTCCTGTGACCGGCTGCAGCGAAAACATCCGGACATTATCTTGAGGGCGCAGGATATTTTCAACAGGAAGGATGCGGGGCAGGATCGGTTCATGGCGGAGCTGTGCGGGGAGATCAGTGGAAGTCTGGGCAAGAATCTCGATCCGCTGGGGGTGCTGGATTTGAGTATCGCGGTATCCACGTTCACGACGCATATGGAGAAACAGCAGACGATGGGAGTTGTACTGGCACATGGATACAGTACAGCAAGCAGCATGGCGGCTACTGCGGATCATATTCTGGGAAGCCATGTGTTCGAGGGGATTGACATGCCCGTTGATGTGAGCAGTGAGACAGTTGCCCGCAAGCTGTCTGCTTACATACGCCAGATGTATGGAGTGAAAGATATTATTCTGATGGTGGATCTGGGATCTCTTATGGAGATTTACAAAAAGATCGATGTGCTGGATAATATCAATCTCGGCCTGGTAGGGGATGTGTCCATGAGGATGATGCTTCAGATTGGGGAAGATATTTTAAGAGGCGTCCCGATAAAAAATATACTGGATAATATTAAGGGATACCGGTCTGAACCGGAGTGCTTTTTCCTTGAAAACAGGAAGAAGTCTCTGGCGGTTCTGACTGTGTGTGCGACAGGTATGGGGACGGCGGAGCGAATTGCGGATCTGTTGGGGCAGAGCCTTCCAGACGGGGCTGGAATCCAGACAATACCCTATAATTACAAGAGTCTGTCTGAGTACGGGAAAAAGTCGCCGGTGTTTGAAAAGTATAATGTGCTCTCAATCGTAGGGACTCATGATCCGGGAATTGGGAATATTCCGTATATCTCGCTGGAAGACATAGTTCAGCAGCACAATACGGAGGAATTTACGCGGATGCTGTCCAATATTCTGGACAAAGAGGAGGTAAAGCAGTTTAATGATAATCTGGTCAGGAACTTCTCGCTCACGAATCTGGTGAGCTATCTGACAATCCTGAATCCGGAGAAGGTGATTGGTTTTGCGGAGGAGATCATCCGGCAGCTCCAGGTGAGGACGGGGGTTGCGTTCCAAAACCGTATCAAGGCGGGGCTTTACGTTCATATCTGCTGTATGATCGAGAGGCTCCTGACGGACAGGGAAGGCGTGAATTACGAAGGGGTTCTGGAATTTGTCCAGGAGCAGAGAGAATTTATAACGATCGTCAGAGAATGTTTCAAAAAGGTGGAGGAGTATTACGGCATTGTTGTGCCTGCATCGGAGGCGGCGTATCTGTACGAATATATTTATAAGATGTAACAGGAAGTTACTGTGAATAGTAACAAGAGAACAGCGAGCCCGGGAGAGACGATAGCCGCTCTCAGTGACGAAAATCATAAAATAGTGACGAAACCTGCTGCTTATCTATGGCAGCAGGTTTTTTGCACTTTAAAAATGAAAAAAATTTAAAACCCGAAAAGCCTGTAAAATGGCGGGATGGGAGGAAAATAAAAAATAATTTAAAAATAAAATCACAAAGCTGGCACGCCTGAAAAAGAATGTTGCTTATATATAAGGGCAGAAAACGCAGACAGCGAAAAGGAAAGGAGGGAAAGGATGAGAAGACTGGTATTGGCTTCGCACGGAAGCCTGGCAGAGGGAATGAAAAGCGCAGCGGTTATGATTCTGGGCAGTTCCTGTCAGATGGATGCTTTCGGACTGGATACATGGGGCACCCCCCAGGCAATTCTCGAAGAGATCAAAAAACTGATGGCGTCGTCTCCTGACGATGAGTTTGTCATTGTGTGTGATATCAAGGGGGGGAGCGCCTGCAATGCGGTCGTAGAGCTTATGATGGAACCGAATGTGAGTATTTTATCCGGCATGAACCTGAATTTGATCCTGGATCTGGCGCTTATGCCGGAGAATAAGAGCCTGGCAGAGATGGCGGAGGATTATATTGCGGAAGCGCGCGAGGGAATTCAGTTCCTGAATGCGGAAGTGATGGGGGACGCGGAAAAAAAGGAGGATGATGGATTATGGTAAAACTGATGAGAATTGATGAAAGACTTCTCCATGGCCAGGTGGCTGTAACGTGGGTGGGAAATGTAAATGCGACCTCCATTCTGATTGCGAATGATGAGGTAATGGAAAATGAGATGGCGAAGATGGCCCTCAAGATGGCGAAGCCGAGCGGCATGAAACTGGCAATACGGTCGATCGATGACGGAGCAGCACTTCTTAACGATCCGAGATCCAAGGATATTGCAATCTTCGTAATTGTGAAAAATGTGGCCGATGCTGTAAGGCTCTGTGAGAAAACAGATCAGATCAAACACGTTAATATCGGAGGAATCAAGAAAAAAGAGGGAAGCAAGCTGATTGCCGCGGCTGTTCACGTTAACGACGAAGATGTTGAAAATCTGAAAAAACTGCAGGCGCTTACTGAGTCTGTGGAATTCAGAATGGTTCCGTCAGATTCGGCAAAGACACTGGAAGAAGCACTGAAAAACTATTGATAAAAAAGAGGAGGGAATAATAATATGAGTATTCAGGCAGCTTTAATCATTACAATTATTGTCTGGGTTGCAACCTGGGCAGAGGCATGGTATGCCTATCCGATGGTAAATACACCGCTGGTTCTGTGTCCGATCGTGGGGGTGGTTCTTGGCGATTTCACCGCAGGAGTTGTGGCGGGTGCAACTTTGCAGCTTATTTTCCTTGGAGTTATGCAGATCGGCGGAACACTTCCGGCTGACGCGACGCTTGGTTCCGTGCTTGGAACGGCCTTCTCCATTACAATGGGTCAGGACGTAGAAGCGGCTCTTACCCTTGCAGTGCCGATTGCAACCCTGGGTGCCACATTTACGCTGGTAAAATATCTGATCAACGGTCTGGTAAACCCGTATGTGGAAAAACTCTGTGAAAGAGGGGATGTGAAAGGGATCGAGAGAGTACATATTCTTGTATCTTTCCTTCCGGAAGCTCCGAAAATGATCGTTCTCTTTGCGGCGCTGGCATTCGGAACAGGATTCGCAGAGGGACTGATCAATGCGATTCCGGAAGTGGTTCAGAGTGGTCTCGATTATGCGACAAACCTGATGCCGGCAGTGGGATTCGCACTTCTGCTCAAGATGATGTGGTCCGGAAAGATGGCTGTGTACTTCTTCCTTGGCGTCATTATGGTGAGCTACTTTAACGCTCCGATCCTCGCAGTGGCATGTGCGGGAGTGATCCTTGCGGTTATCGTTATCATGACAGAGAGAGAAGGAAGCAAAGCAGCGGCAGCGGCTGCTGCGGGAACGGGAAATACAAGTGTAGAGGAGGATTTGTTCAATGATTAATAATGCATTTACAGTCCAGGATAAAGAAGATAAAAAGATGCTCAAAAAAGTGTTCTGGCGCACGATGACACTGAGCTCTACATACAACTATGAGAGAATGCAGGGGCTTGGCTATGTCTATACCATGATTCCTGTAATCAAACGGTATTATAAAAATGAAGAAGACAGGATTGAAGCGTATAAGAGGCACTACGAGCTCTTTAATACGACACCTACGATGGGAGGATTTATTACCGGGCTTTCAACCTCAATGGAAAAAGAAGCGTCTGAGGATCCGACCTTTGACAAGAATTCAATCAATGCTGTGAAACTGTCTCTGATGGGACCGTTTGCGGGAATCGGTGACTCTATTTTTCAGGGATCACTGAGGATCATTACGCTTGGTATCGGTATCTCACTGGCAGCAGAAGGCAATTTCCTCGGAGTGATCCTTCATCTGCTGATTTACAATATCATTGCACACCTGCTCCGTTACTATGGTGTGTTTGCAGGATATAATATGGGCTCCAGTTTTGTGAAAAAAGCGAGCGAGAACGGTCTCCTCGGGCAGGTGACGAAGGGCGCGGGAATCGTCGGACTTATGACGGTAGGCGCCATGGTGTGCTCGATGGTGAGCTTTAATTTGTCGGCGGTATTGAATATACAGGGATCGGAACTCGTAGTTCAGGATATGCTGGATTCAATCTTCCCGAATCTGCTTCCGCTGCTGCTCACATTTGTGTGCTACAAGCTGCTCAACAAGAACGTGAAACCGATCTGGCTGATGCTTGGCCTGATGGTATTCGGCGTGCTCGGTAAGGTGATTGGACTTTTCTAAGTTCGGCAGAGAGATAGCACGGGCTGAATTGCCTATAAACTTTGAGAAGAAAGGGGAAGAAAAATGGTATCATTTCTGGATTGTATTGAACGGGTTCCGGAAGTGCTGGAGGGCATTTTGAAAGAACGGGAGAATTATTTTTCCGATCTGCGCCGGGCGGTCGCAGATCGCAGGATTGATGAAATCATCTTCATCGGTTCCGGAACGTCCAATACATCCGCTGTGACGTCGCGGCCTTTTGTGGAAAAGGTGAGCGGCCTGAGAACAACGGTGGTGACAGCGAATGAATTTATGTTCCAGACTTTTGTGCGTAATCCCAATGCGCTCTATGTGTTTACCTCCCAGACCGGAACGTCCAGTTTCGTGAGAAAGGCACAGAAACAGTTCAGAGACAATGGGTTTCTGACGGCTGCCATCTCCGAATCAGCGGATACTCCGCTTGCGAAAGAGAGTGGAATCTTTATCAACATGGGATGCGGATATGAAGAGTACCCGATGCGTACGATCGGATATTGCGCGTCAGTATTTACTCAGATGCTACTAGGGCTGGAGATCGGAAAGCTCTACGGCAATCTTGAAGAGGAAGTGTTTAACGCTTATCTTGAAGAAGCGTCACTTGCTGCCGGGAGCAACCGGGAGGTGTGCAGCGCAGCTCTTAAGTGGATGGATACAGCGCGGCGAAGGATGTTCCAGTCTCAGCTCATTGTGTTTACCGGGGCGGGGAGTATGTACGGATTGGCTCTGGAGGGTGCGATGAAGGTGTGGGAGACTCCTCAGATCGCCTCTGTCGGATATGAGCTGGAGGAAGGGATGCACGGACCGAACTACGGTTATAATTACAACCACTGTGTGATCGTGCTCAATGACGGAACGGAAGAGCAGAAGGGCCTGTCGCTGGCACGGTGGATGAAGGAAGTAAAAGGAAACGGTTTTGTGGCCGGGCGGAATGTTGTAGATGACAGTGATTTGAAGGTGGAGCTTAAGACGGAGAATTTTACGGCTCTGGAGCTGGCGCCGATAGTTCAGATCATCGCTTACAGGCTCGCTTATGACGGGGGGAGAGACTTGTTTGCACCTCATGATAACAGTGTGATGGAGAGTTATTTTAAGACGCATGACTGACAGAATGAAAAAGAACGGATATATGAGGCTCATGGTATCAATTGCGGTTCCGATCGCAGTACAGAGCCTGCTCGGTTTCATTGTAAACCTTCTGGATACACTGATGCTGGGCCAGCTTGGGGAGGTGCCGCTGTCGGCATCTTCTCTTGCTAATCAGGTATTCTTTGTGGTGACTATGGTGGTGAATGGGATCGGCAGCGGAGCCGGAGTGTTGATCTCCCAGTACTGGGGCAGGAAGGACATGACGTCGATACGAAAAATACTGACGTATACTTATGCAACAGCTTTTGCATTCGCAGCAGCAGCGGCGCTGGCTGCAGTGTTTCTGCCCGGGCCGGTTATGCGGATGTTTACGAAAGATGAGGCTGTCATTGAGGTGGGCGTCAGTTATCTGCGGATTGTAGGCTGGTCGTACTTGTTTTTTACTATGACTGCTGCAACGACATGTGTACTGAGAGCGGTTCATACTGTGCGGATCGCTATGGTTCTGTCCGCGGTGGCGCTCTGTATCAATGGTGGAATAAACTATATCCTGATATTTGGAAAATTTGGCGCTCCGCAGATGGGTGTTGAGGGTGCTGCTGTCGGTACTCTGTGCGCGAGAGCAGCAGAGTGCATCCTGTTAGTTATGTATCTTGTGAAATGTGAGAAGAAGCTGGGGATTATCGGTCATTTCCGGAGGCTTATTCGTGGAGAGGAAGAAAAGTCCCCGTCACTGACCGGACAGTATTTCAGGACGAGTATCCCTGTAATTGTTAACGAATTGTTCTGGGCGCTGGGGGAGTCAGTTGTGTCAATGGTGCTCGGAAGAATGGGAACGGAAGTGGTGTCCGCGAATGCCATATATGCCAATATCAGCCAGCTCTCGGGCGTCGTTGTTACAGGCGTGGTGTCCGCTGCCTGTGTGATTGTGGGAAATGTAATCGGCGCGGGAGATTTTAAAAGCCTTAGAATGCTCAAGAAGCAGTCTCAGGGAGTATCCGTGGCGGTAGGGATTTTTGCCGGTGTGGTTAT
>JAHZHF010000169.1 GCA_019420405.1 Clostridiales bacterium | reverse complement strand
AGTGTGTGCAAAGATCCGGAGTAAAAAGCGGACTTCTGTGCGCATTTATTACTCATACGACAGCGGCTTTGACTGTGAATTCCTTTTGGGATCCGCTGGGACATGAGGATATTCAGGACGAGATCCGGCGTCTGATTCCGACTCGTGTGGATTTTAAGCATCAGCACGATACGCCGGAAGATGCTGCCGGTCATGTGAAAAGCACACTGATCGGGCCCTCCATGACATTTATCATAGAAGAAGGGAAGCTGCTGCTGGGCCATTCTCAGGGGATTTATTTCCTGGAGTTTGATGGGCCGCGTAACAGAGAGTGTTATGTAAAGATAATCTCAGAGTAGGAGGTGTTTATGAAGAAGAGTGAACAGATTCGGCATAAACCGTCTGTCCGGCTGATGCAGGAGAGATATGAATACTGGGAGAAGGTTCCGTATCCGGGGCTGGTGATTGACAACCGGCCTGCGATCACACAGGTGGATATTGACAAAGTGGGAGATTATCTGATCTATCTGGTGCGTGACCCGCTGGGAGCCTACGGGAAAGATCCGGCTGAACGTATGGCGGATCGCCTTGAGGATGCAGAGTGTATCGGGAATTCCGGCATGTTTTTAAGCTATACGGGTACATATAAAGGGGCGAAGATCACCTGTGTCAGCGGGGGAAGCGGATGTCCGGAAGTGGAACTGGCAATGAACGACTTTATGGAATATACGGACTGTTCTACCTTCCTGCGGGTAGGGACTTCCGGTGGTGTGGCGGAAAAGGTGGAAGTAGGAGACTGCGTCATTACAACCGGAGTGTTCCGTGAGGACGGCACCTCCCGGGCGTACATTGCGGATGGATTTCCCGCATACTGCCACTACGAGGTAGTCAATGCGATGGTGCAGGCTGCGGAACAGCTTGGCTTTCCGTATAAGCTCGGGGTGACAGCCTGTATGGACAGTGATTTCGTAGGAAACGGCCGTCCGTCTGTGGGCGGATACCTGCAGCCGGATAATATACAGAAGCTGGGAATATACAACCGGGCAGGAGTGCTCAATACAGACAGAGAATCGTCGATCATTGTGACTATGTGCAATCTGTTTGAGCGGAGAGGCGGTGCGGTATTTAATGTGACGGACAATCTGATTTCCGGTCAGAAGTTTCAGGCGGGAGCCGGAACGGAAAGTTCGATTGACCTGGCGCTGGAAGGAATAGCCATCCTGCATGAAATGGATATACAAAAAGAAAAGGCCGGGAAAGAAAACTGGTTTCCCGGAATTAATAAAAACAAATAAATGAATGAAAGGGTAAGACTGCTATGAGTGAGAAAAGAAAACTGATTATTGACTGCGATCCTGGAACAGATGATTCTGTCTGCATTGTTATGGCTCTGACTCACCCGGATGTAGAACTGCTGGGGATTACGACAGAGAGCGGCAACCTGCCGGCAGATAAGACGACAGCAAATGCGCTTCGTATTCTTGAATATATGGACAGGGGGGATATCCCGGTTGCCCGGGGGATGATGCATCCCATGCTGCGGGAGTATCCGAAAGATCCATACTGCCATGGAGAGGACGGACTTGGAAACCATTTCTTCCCGGAGCCCAAACTCAAACCGATAGATAAAACGCCGGCGCAGTTTATCATTGACACTGTACTTGCAAATCCGGGTGAAGTGACACTTCTGTGTACATCCTGTCTGACAAACATAGCGGTGGCATTCATGGCCTGCCCCAAGATTATTCCGCTGATCAAAGAGATCTATCATATTGGCGGAGCTTATGGGATTACAGAGTATGCGTTCCGCAATGCGACAGGAGATAATCCGATGAGCGAATGGAACATCTATGTAGACCCCGAAGCGGCGAAGATTGTATATGAATCAGATGTTAAGCTGACGTCAATTGGTCTGGATATCGCGTTTAATCCGGAGGCGGTTAATATTTCGGAGGAGACAATCGAGAAACTTAAAAAGCTGAATAACCGCCAGGCAAAATATGCATTGGAAATTATTGAATACATTGATGCGAACAATTCCATTGAGGATCAGGGGATCTTCATCAACGGTCCGATTGATACAACAGCGATGTGCTGCTTCCTGAATCCGGATATTATGACCGATGTGCGGGAGATTAATGTGGCGATTGACTGCGGAAGCCAGCTTACAAGAGGAATGACGATCTGGGACAGAAGAGATCATTTCCGCTGGGAGGATCTTCCGAAGATTCGGACAGTATTTGCCATTGACGGACAGAAGTATCAGGAGACATTCTATGAAGCATTAGGCGGGAAACAATAACTGGAGGTATGTTTATGAGCAGCACACCAACGATTCATAATGCTGCACAATACGGAGAAATCGCCCGGACGGTTCTGATGCCGGGCGACCCGCTCCGGGCAAAATACATTGCAGAACATTTTTTGGATGAATCAAAACTTGTGAGCGATATCCGGAATATATACTGTTATACGGGAAAATATCAGGGAAAAGACGTCTCGGTGATGGCCAGCGGCATGGGGGCCGGTTCTATGAGCATATATTCGTATGAACTGTTCCATTTCTATGATGTGGACAGTATTATCCGTGTGGGGTCGGCCGGAGGGATGCACCCGGGCCTGAAACTCAGAGATATTGTAATTGCAATTGCGTCTTCCACGGATAACGGATATGCAACGCATTTTGAACTGCCGGGAACTCTGGCGCCCTGTGCAGATTATTCCCTGATTGAGAAAGCGGTTTCCTATGCGAGGGAACATGGACTTTCGTTCCGGGTTGGTCCGGTGATATCCGGAGAAGGCTTCTATTATTCGGATGAGTGGTATGACAAATGGACGAAAATGGGCATTCTGGCAGCGGAGATGGAGTCTGCAGCGCTTTATCTGAACGCAGCGGAAGCCGGGAAGAAGGCTGTGGCTCTCTGTACGATTTCGGATTTGATGTTTAACGGTGAACATTGCTCCACTAAGGAGAGACAGGAGAGCTTTGATGACATGATTCAGATGGCACTGTCCATGGCAGAGTAAGATGGAAGCGGAAAAATTTAATTTGAAGCTTGCGTTCTGCATTTCCCTTTTTTCATTCGCAAGCTATGTAACACAGCCTCTTTACAGCGCTTTTGTGCCGCTGCTTTTGTCCAGAAAACTCGAAGGGGCAGCAGAAGTAGGGGTGATTTTGTCCTTTTGCAATCTGCTTGCGATGCTGATACATCCGGTTGTGGGAGAAATATCAGACCGAACCAGATGCAGGTTCGGCCGCCGCAGGCCTTATATCTTATCAGGAGCAGTCTTGAGCGGTATCAGTTTTATGCTCATACCCTGGCTACAGACAATAGGGCAGTTTTCGGCAGTGCTTCTTTTTTACAGTCTTGCACTAGCATACTGGAAAGCTCCAGTTGCGGCAATACAGATTGACTGTGTAAAGCCTGAGCACCTTACGCAGTCAAATGCAGTGGCTTCTTGTGTTCTGGCGTTATCTAGCGTAATATCCTATCTTGCAGGAAACGGGCTGACTACATCCGGCCTGGATGAGCGTTGGGTGTTTCTGTTCGGAGGAGCATCTGCAATTATAACGGGCGGGATTGGATGTCTGACTGTGCATGAGCGGGATTCCAGAAAGATGGTTCTGTCCAATAGACAGAAAAAGAGAAAAGTGGCGGAAGCATTTCTTGTTCTTGATTCTGGTGAGAGAAAGAAAATGATTGTCATGATTTTTTGCATTTTATTCGCTTTTATGGCAAGCTACGGGTTCGAATATTTTTTTGTGCTTTTTTTAGATGAAAAAATGCATGGAGCATCTGGACAGGCGACATTGTATCTTGCTGCCTATATGACTTCTTACCTTGCAGTTTCGATTTACTTTATCAGTACACGAAAGAATTTCTACCCGATCAGGATGACCGTTATCAGTATGGGAACCGCCGCAGGCCTCCTTTCAGGAGTTTTTATTCTGTGCAGAATAGAGACTGGAAGTCTGCCTGAAATTATGTGGATTGTCTGTATTCTGTATGGGGTCTGCTGGGGGACATTTAATATCTATATTTATCCTCTCTGGCTTACTTTGAAAAAAGGGGGGCATTCAGGAAATCTGATGGGAGTGTATTTTGTGTGTACAGGGCTGGCAATGACGATTGTGCCAACGCTTTATGGAGTGATTCATGATTTGAGCAGAACTTACGATACGGTATTTGCCTTTTGCGGGGTTATGTTTCTGTTTGCATTTGGGATGCTGAAACTAAATGAAAGAGGAGAAAAGAATGGAGACACAAAAAGTAAAAATTTTGATGGGGCCGTCTGAGAGCATGGACAAAAGCTTTCAGGACGGTTGCTTAGAATTCTTAAGGAAACTGGGAGAAACACTTGGAAATGAGATAGTATGCGCAGATATGAGTGAAGTAAATGGCCAGAAGCTCCCACTGTATTTTATAGCATCAGGCGGGGCAGAGAGCGGATTTGTAAGTGTATACGAACAAACAGCAGAACCATACATTCTTTTGACAACTCAGGAACACAATTCTCTTGCGGCGGCAATGGAGATTATGGGATATCTTCAGGAACATGGGCTGCGGGGGGAGATCATTCACGGATCTTTTGAAGAGATGGCAGAGCGACTGAATGTGCTCCTGAGAGTTTCGGCGGCAAAAGAAAAGATCAGCCGGATGAGACTTGGGTGCCTCGGGACGCCGGACGGGCTTGTGGCGAGTGATGTGGATTTCGAAGCATTTCATAATAGCTGCGGTGCAGAGATGGTCATGATTGATATGCAGGAAATTCTTGAAGAATATGAAAATGTTGGATATCCTGAGAATGAATATACGGAAGCATTGAAACGGAAAGCTGACAGTCAGAACTTCGACAGGTCAGAAATAGAGAAAGCGCTTGCCGTATACGGTGCATTAAAGCGGATTGTTGAGAGATACAGACTGGACGCAGTTACGGTAAAATGTTTTGACCTTCTCCACAAAGTACATATGACGGGATGCCTTGCTCTGGCGATTCTTAATGCGGAGGGGATACCTGCAGCCTGCGAGGGGGATCAGAAAAGTCTGGTCAGTATGACTCTGCTGCATGCGCTTACCGGACAGTCAGGGTTTATGGCAAATCCTAATCGTCTGGATCCGGTTTCTGGCGAGATACTTTTCGCGCACTGTACGCTGCCGCTGGATCTGCCGGACAGTTATGAGATTATGACCCACTTTGAGTCCGGAATCGGTGTGGCGTTTACATGTGACCTTGCACCACAGCCGATGACAGTATTTAAATGCAACGGGAGTTTGTCCCGTTACTATGCAGGCAGGGCGGAGCTGGTGGAGACGACTCATAAAAGCGGATTGTGCCGCGCTCAGATGAGACTTCACATGAAGGAAGGAATGGAGTATTTCCTGCGAAGACCGATTGGTAATCACCATATCATATGTAAAGGGGATTGGAAAGGTGTGATTGATGAGTTTTTTATATCGACTTTGGGGAAAAACATCTGAAACTGAAAAATATCGAAAGGGATTTTGCATATGCAGTATGATGGAAAAGAAAAGATAAATGTAATATTAGATACAGATACTTATAATGAATGTGATGATCAATTTGCTCTTTCTTATATGCTAAAGTCACTGGACGTTTTTGACGTAGAAGCTATAACAGTAGCCCCATATTCTCATGCAAATAAAAATGTTTCTGTTCCTATGGGACAAGAGTTGAGCTATAAAGAAATTATAAAGATTTGCGATTGGCTTGATTTTGATACAAAAGATAAGGTGTTTAAGGGATCGATGGGGTATTTGTCAGACGGATATTGAGAAAAATGCCGAAGTTGATGCAATAATAAAAATCGCTGGAAAAAACAAAAAAACATATATTATGGCGATTGGTGCAATAACGAATATTGCACTGGCGATAAAAATGGCCCCCCAAATTATAAATAGTATAGAAATAATCTGGCTGGGAGGGCATAGTTTATTACAGAAAAATAATCTGGAATATAATTTTGAGCAGGATACGGAAGCAGTAAAAACAGTGTTTGATTCAAAGGTTAATTTGACGGTTATACCATGTGATAATGTTGCTTCTAATTTAGTAACATCCATATATGAGCTGGAGCATTATCTAAAGAACAAAGGGGAGTTGTGTGAATATCTGATAGAAAGATTCTATAATGATGGGTATACCGGTATACAGAAAAGAAGGGTTATCTGGGATATAAGCGTAATAGCTTATTTGATTAATTCGGAGTGGTATAAATCAGAGAAAATTAGTTGCCCGCTAATTAATGAAGATACTTCTTATATGCCGACTTGTGACCGGCATAAAATAACAATAGTAAATCATTTAGATGCTAATGCAATATTTTCAGATTTGTTTATGAAATTGGGCAGCGGGAAAGCATGAAAGGAAACATATATGACGTGAAAGACAGATAAACGGTGGCTTTTATGATATGGCCATTGTCTATCTGTCTGTGTATATTAGCTGCCCAAATGGAACGGTTCCCTGATGGAAAATATTATTATGTTGAATTGTCATAAAAGATTTTCTTCGCTTCTGTGGTCAATCCACTTCTGGACTTCTTCGACGCTGGCCTCCACTACACTGGCTATTTTCTCTATCGGCATTCCCATTGCGGAGAGCCTTTGTGCAGTTCCTTTTGCAGTTTCTCATACTCCGGCGGCATGGACGTCTTCCCGCTCCTGCCTCATATGCTTTTCCTGATCATATTCAAAAATACTCATCTC
>JAHZHF010000168.1 GCA_019420405.1 Clostridiales bacterium | reverse complement strand
CCACCGGACGTTATCCGGCATCCTGCCCTGCGAAGCCCGGACTTTCCTCGTCTGCAGCCTTTCGGCATATGCAGCCGCGATCGTCTGTCTTACTTAACACAGTATTTGATTATACTATATAAAAACAAAAAAAGCCACCACTTTATGGATGTTCCAGCTATAAAGCTTCCAGAAGTAAGGCGCGGCCGGAAGGATTTTCGCAGTCGATAGCCCTCAAACCGCGCCACTTCTGCGTTTATCAGCCTATTTAGACAGTAACATTTCCGTCAGGAAATGCCCAGGAAGCGGAGCGGATGATTGAGATATACTTTCTGAGGGAGGGGCAGGAGGGACATGCGCCTTTGGAGGAATCTGTCGGAAGATCTTAGAAGGCGAAGAGGTGTTGTTAAGCGGCGCGCAGGGCTTGTTTGAGCGGAGCGAGTTAACCGGAGCGCCGCTTTGCCTTTCAACACCTCTTCGGATTCTTAGATCCTTCCCAGATTCCGGAACGAAGCATGGAACTTCTGTCCCTTCCTCAGAATACATTTAGCCAAACATCCCGCCCCGCTTCCGGACGTTTTTGAAGGAGACTGTTAGTGCACTAAATAGCTGACACCTTCTCCTCCACCATCTGACACAGCTTCGGAATCACCGGCTCAAACTCCGCGCCATACCAGCGGCCGCTCTCGGATGCCGCGGTCTGCTCGATACATGCGACAACATAATCTGCAGCAATCGTAAGCGCATCCCCCAGATTAAGTCCGCGCATCAGAGCTCCTGTCACTGTCGAAGCGAAGATGTCTCCTGTACCGTGATAGGACTGCTCACACCACTTTGTAAAGTAGGTGAATTCTTTTCCGTCGCGGTCCAGGTACGCAGCTCCAAGGCGTCCCGGCTCGAAACTCACGCCTGTGAGAACCGCCGTTTTACATCCCAGCTCCAGAAGCTTCTCCAGAAGCTCCCTGATATAGGCCCTGTCATATTCTGTCTTATAAGGCATTCCGGTCAGTAGAGCTGCTTCCGTAATGTTCGGAAGGATCACATCCGCCTTCGCGCACACCTTTGCCATTGCTTTTGGAAATGACTCCCCGAACGCCGGATAGAGCTTCCCGTTATCCGCCATGGCCGGATCTACTACGATCAGCGGATCATTTCCGGAAAAACGGTCGAAAAACTGAGCCACCTGTCCGCACTGCTCCTCGGAAGCCAGATATCCTGTATAGATCCCGTCAAACGTAATGTTCTGCCTCTCCCACGCGTCCGAGATCGGCTCGATCTGGTCTGAGAGATCCACACAGGTAAACTCTTTAAACATCGTATGGTTGGATAATACAGCGGTCGGCAGAATAGCGCACTCCACGCCCATTGCAGAAATAATCGGCAGGGCAACCGTGGTGGAGCAGCAGCCGACACAGGATATGTCCTGAAGTGTTACAATCCGTTTCATAATGATATACCTCGCTTTATAATGGTTCGCCGGCCTGTCCTCATCAGCCCCGGCGTTAGGAAAAGTATATCATATATGGATTGGTTTAAAATATCCAGAATAGCACTTTTAGACCAGTCCAGTTTAACTGTCTGGCAGGGTCAGACTCTCTCATGCACGATCAGACTCCCTCGTCTACAATCAAATCCTCCCCATCTGCCGCAGAGGTGGCAAGTTCATCGCACCTCTCGTTCTGGGGATGCCCGTCGTGGCCCTTCACCCAGTGGAAGCTGACACTGTGAGGCGCTTTCGCCTCCAGAAGTCTCTTCCAGAGATCCACGTTTTTCACAGGCTCGTTCTTTCCCCTCTTCCAGCCCTTTTTCAGCCACCCGTCTACCCAGTGCTGGTTGAACGCGTTCACCACATACTGCGAATCTGAGTACACCTCCACCGTGCACGGCCGGTTTAATGCCTCCAGAGCGGCGATTACCGCCATCAGCTCCATCCGGTTATTCGTCGTCCTCACGTAGCCCTGAGAGAGCTCCTTCACGTGCAGTTCTCCTTTTGTATCCACATATTCCAGCACTGCGCCGTAGCCTCCGGGCCCATCCGGGTTGCCTCTGGCCGCGCCGTCCGTATAGATTTTTACAGTCATTTTGTTTCTCCTTAGCCAAGCGTGAAGCTCTGGCCTTCCTTCTCTATTTTTATAACCTGTTCCCTGTATTCCTCCGTACACTTTTCAAGCATCAGACGGTCAAAGATTCCATAATTTCCCCAGAAGTGCATGGGGAACACATATGCCGCACCGACCCGCTTCATAAAGCAGTCCAGCCCCCAGCAGTACTGCTCGCCAAGTCTTGGGTCCACCGGAACAAAAGCCGCATCAATCTTCTCTTCCTGAAGTTTATTGATCTCCGACTGGTAGGATCTGCGCATACCGGTGTTGTACTCTTCCGGCTCGCCCTCCCAGTGCCACCAGTTCAGATCCCCGGCATGGTAGAATGTCCGGTTCCCGAAATGTACAAGAAACGCAACGCCCTCATCGTTGGATCTCAAAGTCCGAATCCGGCAGGTATCGGACACCTGTCGCTCCTCCCCGGGATGCACGGACAGGATATCCTCCCCACTCACATTCTCCGGTACCGGAACATCCGAAGACAGGATATACTTCACTTCCTGAACCCTGTCTCTCAGCGCGAAGATCTCCCGGCTGTAATGGTCATAGTGTGCATGGCTCACAAAGACAAAAAGTTTTTTCGACGGATCTGAAAGGGGAAGCTCCCCTTTATAATAGTCAAACAGGAGATACCCTTCCTCCGTCTCTACAAGGAATCCGCTATGTCCTACATATGTCACCTTCATCATAAGCTGATACTCTCCACTACCTGTACGGTCTCCGTCAGGATATATTCCATATCCTCCTTTGCCATCTTCGCACTCTCCGGAAGATTAATCAGAAGCGTTCCTCTGCGGATTCCCGCCTCCATCCGGTCCATCATACACATTTTGGAATATCTCAGATTATAGGCTCTCAGCGCCTCGGGAATGCCCGGAAGACGGCGCTCAGCCACATCGGAAAGTGCATCCGGAGCCACATCCTCCGGAAGGTATCCCACCGCCCCGGTAGTAAGAATCAGATCCACCGCTCCTGAATCTGAAAGCTGCCTCATCACCGACGCCACAACTTCCCTCTCCTGGGGGAGGACGCCTGCTGCCTTCACATCGAATCCCACCTGCTCCAGCAGCCGTTTCAGCGCTGACGCTGCTGCACTCTCCGCCTTTGCTTTATAAGCTCCTGTATCAATCGTAAATATTGCTGCTCTCATCATAAGTACCCCTTTCTTTTCTGTTTTTTCTCCCCTGCTGTTCCTTTACATGCCGCTTGCGGTGCTCACTCCCCGAGTATCCGCTCCGAGATCCTCTCTGCATGTTCATAGATTGTCTCCGGACGCTCCCCGATCATAAACGCACCGTCCCTGTAAAGGACCTTCCCGTTTATCATCGTCATCTTCACATTCTGTTTACTTCCGCTGTATACAATATTCTTTTCGATATTGTGAAGCGGCCGCATATTCGGCTGCATCAGATCGAGCATAATCAGATCTGCCCTCTTTCCCGGTGCGAGTACGTCGCAGTCAGAAAGTCCCATCACCTTCGCACCGTTTACAGTAGCCATTCGGAGCACATCCATGGCAGGAACCGCCTCCGGATCATCGCAGACAGCCTTCTGCAGTCCTGTTACAAGGAACATCTCACGGAACATGTCCAGACAGTTGTTGCTTGCCGGGCCGTCTGTCCCGACAGCGGTCAGAATTCCCTCATCCAGATACCGTTTCACCGGGGCGATGCCACTGGCAAGTTTCAGATTCGACGCCGGATTGGTCACCACCGAGATTCCACTTTTCTTTAGGATCTCAAAGTCCTCTTCGTCCATGTGCACTCCGTGGAACAGGCCGCCGCCATGCCGGAACATCCTCAGTGAATCCATATATGCCACCGGAGTCATGCCCGAGCGCTCCCGGCACTCTTCCACCTCTTTTTTCGTCTCTGAACAGTGGACATAAACCGGAGCTTCATATTTATGCGCCAGCGAAGCAATCTTCTCCATCAGCTCCCGGCTGGTCGTATACTCCGCGTGGAATCCGATCTGATAAGACAACAGACTCTCTCTGTCCTCATTGTATCTCAGATAGTCTCTCTCCATATCTTCCACAGTTCCGCCGAAATCATTGAGATCCCCGCAGAATACCATCCGAAATCCCGTCTCCCGGGCCGCACGGGCACTGTCGTCCTTTAATTTGTACATGTCAAATACTGCTGTCGTCCCGCTGGTCAGGTATTCCATCACCGCCAGCTTTGTAAGCCAGTATATATCGTCCCCGGTAAGCCACTCCTGCAGCTTCATGTCATCTGCGTAGGAGCGCAGGAAGGTCATCGGGGAATGGGTGTGGGCGTTCTTAAATCCTGGCATGATCAGGTTTCCTCCCGCGTCAATCTCCTCCCCCCATGTCTCCGTCGTCTCAGATGTTTTATTAAATGTTTTGTCCATTCCCGGCGCTTCATCTGCCGACGGTCCCACGTAAGTAATCCGTCCGTCCCGGATCTGCACCTCGCCGGAAAAGATCTCTCTGCCTTCCTCCATCGTCAGGATTCTCGCATTGTAAATTCTGGTCCTCATACTGCCTGTCCGTCCCTTCCCATCTTCTCGATGCTTTTTGTCACCAGCCGTTCGAACTCTCCGGCTCTACTGTCCGCCACTGCCTGAACGTCCAGATGGCTCAGCTCCTCATCGGAGATCCCGCAAGCCATATTGGAAATACAGGAAATCCCGCATACTCTGACACCTGCATGACGAGCTGCAATGGCTTCACAGGCAGTACTCATCCCCACCGCATTCGCGCCAAGCGCTTCGTACATCCTGATCTCAGCCGGGCTTTCAAAATTTGGTCCCGAAGTCTGGAGATAAACACCCTCCTGAATTTCAATTTTCTCTTCTGCCGCCGTCCTGCGGATCAGCTCCATCAGCTCCACGTCGTAAATATGAGTCATATCCGGGAACCTCTCCCCCAGCTCCGAGACATTCTCACCGACCAGCGGGGACGGTACGAAGCTGGATATCTGGTCCGTGATCATCATAAAGTCTCCCACAGAAAACTCCCTGTTGATCCCTCCGGCCGCATTTGTCAAAAAGAGAGTGTGAATTCCCATCCGCTTCATCAGACGGACCGGGAGCACAACTTCCTCCATTGTATATCCTTCATAATAATGGACTCTTCCCTTCATAACAACCGCCGGTACTTCCCCGATCATTCCGAGGAGGAACCGCCCGTCATGCCCTTCCACCGTGGACACCGGGAATCCGGGAATCTCACTGTATGGGATCTCCTTTAACACCTTCATATTGCGTGCGTAACCGCCAAGACCGGATCCCAGGATCAACCCAACCTCCGGTACAAAGTCGGTCACAGATCTATAATATTCATAACATTTCTCCAGTTTCTCATACTGTCTGCTCATCTGACTGCTCCTTTTTCTGATGTGTACGTCTCCTATTATACTCTGTGGGGTAGTATAAGTCGAGTCTTAAAGTGAACTACCCATTGTCTAAAGCCAATGGGCTTCCTGCTTCATCGACCTCGTATACCCACAGGGCACTTACCTACTATCTCCACAGGCGTTAATTCGGGCAGTCCCTGCCCTATATATTTCTTTATGCTATTTGTCCTAATCCTTCTTCCAATATATTTTTTGCTGCATTTATATCCCTGTCATGTTCTGCTCCACATTCCGGACATGTCCACGTTCTCACTGACAAATCTTTTATATCCGGATTCTGATACCCACAAACGGAACATATTTGACTACTGGCATAAAATGTATCTATTTTGATATATTTCCTGCCATTCCATTTTGCCTTATACTCTAACTGTCTCGTCAGCTCGTACCACGATGCATCACTTATGGCTTTTGCCAGATGATGATTTTTTACCATATTTTTTATCTGTAGATTCTCTGAAACTATCACTTGGTTTTCGCTGATAATCTCATGTGAAACTTTATGTAGATAATCTTTTCTGGTATTTCTTATTTTCTCATGGCATTTTGCTATCTTTTTCTTTGTTTTATCATAATTTTTACTTCTCTTTTCTTTATGTGATAGCTGCCTTTGCAGCTTTTCCAGATTTGTTGTATAGGATTTATGGTTATCATGTTTACTCTTGAATTTTGGATATCCCGCATGTTCCCTGAAAAATTTCTGATATGCAGAGTCCATGTTATAAATTGCGTTGGTCAGTGCGAATTTGTCCACTTCTTTTAGCCATTCATAATCTTTCTTTAATTCTCTGTTACAGTAATTATTACAATCTGTTTTACTGACAGACTTTTTCTCTTTCTCATATATTTCTTTCCGATATACCAGTGTATGGTTATAAACAAAACGACAACAGCCAAATGTTTTTGCAATCTGTGTTCTCTGTTCGCTATTCGGATATATCCTGTATTTATAGGCTTTTAGCATTGACTGTCATCTCCTTCCTATCCTTGGTTTTCTATATATTTTCGGAGCATCTCTTCTGAAACATTTCATACACTGCAAGCAAAATATCCGTCCGTCCATAAAGTATGCTCATTCCAGAAATGTTTTCGTAAATAATTCGGATATCTTTCCCAAATATGATATGTTGTATAGCTCTTCATCAGATTTACTATTTTACTAATGGATATTGTTGATTCTGTTTCTATCATGTAATGAATATGGTCTTTATCTGTCTCCATATATCTAATAACGGCTTTGTGCTTTTGACATATCTCATAAGAAAACTGCTTTATATCATCTGATATTTGTTTT
>JAHZHF010000167.1 GCA_019420405.1 Clostridiales bacterium | reverse complement strand
ATCCGTATCCGGTACTTTGTAGTTTCCCTTATTCCCTGGAGCGAAGCACGGAGCCGTCCTCCATCCCCGCAGAATACGTCTTGAGAATCGCCCCTGTTTTCGGACGTTTTTCATCCGTAAGTTAGTGAACTTTATAGCTGTACCCCATTCTACTTATCAACCCATCCGGTCCCCTTACACAGCGTACACCTCCGCTCGCCGTTTTTACACAGATAGCACGGACTCGTCACCTCATAAGTGGTTCCTCCGGTTCCATAGCTGTCATAGAACTCTGAATGACTTGTATACCCGTTTCCATCACAGCTGAAACAGGTCCCGGCGTATCCGTCTCCATTGCATCTGCTGCACATTCTCTGGCCTTTCCCGCCGGATGAAGTTCCTGAGGACTCCTCCGATGCAGGAGGTTCGGACGGCGGATAGAAACAGTTCCGGCAGATGATTCCTGTCCCTTCACACCTCTTACAATATTTTGTCATCCCTGTTCCTGAACAGAGCGCACACTGAACCTCAAGCCGCTCATAGCCGCAGTCCTGACAGATATTCTCATCACTATCTGAGGACTCCTCCCCGCTTCCGCTTGAGCTGCCCGCAGAACTGCCGCCGTCACCGCTGTCTGAGGCGGCAGAACTTTCCTCTTCCTGATCTTCCATCATTGCGCGGACTGCAGCTTCCTGAGCCTCCTGCAGCTTCCTACGCTCCTTTTCCTGTTCTTCCTGCTCGGCGATCCACTGTTCCCGCTCCTCGTCCGTCTCTTCGCTCTGAATCGCCTGATCCAGATATACCTCACCTTCTGCGGCGCCGCTTCCCGCTTCCGCTGCTGACGATGCATCTTGCCCGTCTTCTGCCTCTTCCTCGCTTCTGACCCGCTCCAGTGCCTCTTTCATGCTTTCCTCTTCTCTCCCACAGCCTGTCAGCCCAAAGAACAGCGCTGTACAGAACAGGATGATTCCCCATTTCAACTGTCTCTTCATGATATCCCTCCTTCTTTTTACTCCTCTGTTTTATCATCTCCTCCCCTGGTGTAAAAAAAGCAGAAGCCGGCTTTGGAGGGCATAAATCAATACACGCCATTCCTGCCTGCTTCTGCTTACCAGGCTGCCGTACATACGGTCAGCATATCATATTAATTTTTTATGAATCTCAACTTTTTTCCGTCCCGGCACCCGTCTACAGCTTGGATATCACATTGACCAGCATCTGGGTGCTCCGCTCTTCCCCGGTTTCCTTATCCCGGATCGTAGCCGTAAGAGTTGCGATCCCCTGTCTTACCCCTGTCACTCTTCCCCGCTCGTCAACTGTAGCGATCTCAGGATTATCACTCTCCCAGCTCACCTCCAGCAGCGGATCCAGGTATCCGACCTGGGCGTCCACAATCATCTTTCCGCCGCGAATATCGTCAAATGTCTCCACATACTCGCGGTTCTGAGTGGTAATCATATTCTGCTGCCAGCGTTCCTCGTCAAAAAACAGAAGATGGCTCCCCAGAAGCTCTGTCATTTCATAGGCATTCCCCTCGCCGTCCACCAGTGTGCACCGGGTAATATCAAGAATCAGCTGGCTCTCATCATAGTTAAAGTTCTGGAAGATCACGCCCACATAATCCAGGTTGAAATGATTCGGATCCTGGAACGGCAGTTCCATATGCAGCGTATTGTCCTCTGTATAGAAGAAATCATAAGTCAGATCCGCATTCTGCCACCCCCGCTTATCCCCTTCCCCTGTATAAAATGTAAACAGAGAATAAGTATCAATCACTTCCGACGTGTCTCTTTTATGCTCATAATCCTTCAGCATAATGCGCACCGCTGTTGAAGTCTGCACCTGCACATCCATCCGGTTATCCACCAGCGGATACCGGACGTCCTGCTGGGTCAGCACTACCGAATCATCCGTTTCAAGGGGAAACTGGGTCAGATCCAGCACGGTATTTTCTACCTGTCTGCCGCTCATGCGTCCGCCGTAAAAGGCACCTGCCGATATTGCAAGAGCTCCCGCTGCCATTGCCGCACGCGCAGCCCATTTTCTGGGGCGTCCCCCGGCCGGAGCCTGCTTGCGGTGCTTCGCAGTATCGTGATTCTGATCTGTCTGCCCGGAGCCGTCCCTGCTCTTTGCTCCTGCCCGGCCTGTCTCATCCGCTCTCCAGACAGGAATCCGTATCTTTCCTTCCAGAATGTCTTTGAGCTCACGGATATCCTCCATCATCTCATTCGTATTCTGATAACGTTCTGAGGGGAGCATGCGGAATCCTTTTTTTAAGATCTGATTTACCTTTTCCGCTGTAACTTCCTTTTCGTGAAGAAGCAGCCGGGAATACGGAGAGACCAGTTCGTCATTCCGCATCAGTTCCAGGTCCTGCGGAGGCTTTTCCGATACCAGAAGACAGTAAAATACTGCTGTCGCCGAATACAGATCTGTCCACGGACCAAGCTCGTCCCTTTTCTGGAGAACCGCTTCCGGCGCCATATACCCCTGTTTGCCGGAATAATAATCCTCTATCTCATTCTCTTCCGGGCTGTCCAGGGAGTACACACTGTTAAAGTCCAGGAGAAGAAGCTCCACCGGAAACTCCCCGCTTCGCGCCGGTTCCAGCATGAAAATATTATCCGGGCTTACATCCAGATGCAAAAAACGATGCTCGTGAAAGATTTCAAGTGTGCGGAGGAGATTCTGCATGCACAAGATCACTTCCTCAAGTGTTGGAAATTCTTTTTTCTTTTCTAGCAGCTCCGCAAGCACCCATCCGCTTCTGGCAGTGAGAATGGTATAGATCGTCCCGTTCTCCTCAAAGGAATCCAGGTTCTCCGCAATGCCTCCCTTCCCTTCGCCTGCAAGTGTCAGGTGAATACGGTTTCCGAGAAGAAAGCTGTCCTTATGATGTTCGAAAAATTCCCGTGCGCTTATATGTATCTCCAGACTCATATCCTGATCTCTGGAAATACGCCCCAGTGCATCATAAGGATACAGCTCTTTGATCAGAACCGTATGCATCTTCTCCGGCATAAGACTGTCCCTGTAGCGCGCCTGATAGACAACAGAGTTTCCTCCTGCACTGACATAACTGCTGATGGTATAGATTCTCCCGTCATGGACAAGCTGATATCCCTTCGGAAGAATAATTCGGTTATCCATATTCCCCTCCTATTCCCCTGTGGCAATGTATGCCGCCGGACAGTCTGTGTCGAATATTTTCCGGAGCAGTTTCTCCATACGGCTGCTGATAAAGTCATCCTCTTCCTCATGCCGGACGGCCAGCAGGATCAGATAGTCAAAAGGACAGTGGATATTCAGAACCGGCATTCCGCATTGTGCCAGCATCAGATCCATTCGCCGCTGATGCTCCGTCACGCTTCCCGGTTCGGAGATTTCTGTCTCAGCCTCTCCTTCTATCGCAAGATACAGAAGAAGCAGAGTTTTCCTGTCCACATCTGTTTTCCCTGAATACATCTCATGAATTGATTTTGCCGAAGGCCAGTGCTGCTTTATCGTTCTTTGGAGCTGTGTATAGCCGCCGGATTTTTTTTGATAAGGAACCCCCATCCTCAGATACTGCTCGACAACTTTTTTGACACTGTAATCCTGCTCATCCGGAAGCAGCCCGGCTTCCTGAGCGGGATGCAGCAGAGACTCCAGCATCTTGCGGAACTTCCGGTATGCCGTCCGGTGCTGAATCCCGAATTTATCTCTATGGATCTCCAAAAAGTTCTTCAGATCCTCCTCACTTTTTATCCTGGTGAACCGGCTGCGTATGTGCCCGGTCAGTTCCTCTTCCGGCAGTATGGCACAAGATTCCATGGCTTCCGGCCGGACGGATGTTTCTGAAAGTCTGTCCGCCCCCAGCCTCTTCACGCACGCGGCCGCCTCCGGATAGTCCATTCCGTTTCTGAGGGAAAATGCATAGACCAGCTCCCTGGCATTGCGGTAATGGATTCCGCTTTCCTCTGTGATTCCAAGCACTACATCTGCGCTTTTCTCATCCAGCCCCAGAGCGAAGCATATTTTAAAAAGTTCCTCCCGGTTCTGGGGCAGATTACGGTCGTGCAGCCAGTTTCTCACTTTCCGCGCCGTCCGCTCCCTGCCCTCATCTTTGTCGTATTCGGCCAGTTTCCGGATCATTCTTTGTGGCAGAGGCTCTGCATCCTGATAGATTTGCTCCAAAAGCTTTGAAAATTTCCAGAACGATACTTTTCCATTTAAAATTTCTTCTACCGACAACCCTGTTTTTCCAGCATTTTTTTCCATCAAAACAAAGCCCTCCTGTTTTCACATACTCTTTCAGTATACAATACTCCTGTTACAGTGTGCTTCAACTTTTTTCCGCTCTCATTTCTCAGGAATCGTGCCTGACGGCCGAACTGTAATCAATACTTATTATGCACCTTCTCCGCAAAGCACATAAAATCTTTCAGATCAATAAACCTTCCATCATCCAGCACCGCCCTGCCGCTCATCTTCCCGAACACCTGATGTTGATCTGTAGAGACGACAAACGCGGACATACTGGCCGCCCGATCCAGAACCGGAACGAATTCCATCTCAAACCGGCCGTCACTGGAAGTAAAAGTCCAGGGTTTCATGTAGTCGTCTTCCGGGATATGGAAGGTAACGTCATCCAGTTTATGCCCCTTCCCGTCATAGAACAGGATATTCTCCGTAGCGGCAGACGTATCTCCAAATCCATATCCGATATTAAAACCGAAAGGCTTTCCTGCGATCGTGCCGTTTCCGGAACCCCAGTACCAGGTGTTGTCGTAGGTCCACACGCCCCGCCCCCAGTCCAGCGTCCCGTAGTCCTTCTTAGGACTGAACCAGTAGGTCACATCATCATAGGACATATATCCTTCCGCTTTCATACAATTGATCTTCTGATTGTAGTAAAATGCGTTCTTTCCACTCCAGGGAGTAGCCATAACAATACTGTCCATAGGAGGCTGTTCCAGCGTGATCTCGCAGTAGAACGGCTTCCCCTGGTAAAAGTCCTTAAAGTCACAGGAAATCATTCTTTTCCCGTCTTCCACTCGGAACTCCATCCGGAGTCTTTTATCTCTGTAGACTGTATTTCCTGTCCCGGAAGCAGCGGGCATTTTCATTTTCCCCATGGGAAACGGAGTCAGAATCGTCTCCGTATGCTCCCATTTTTCCCGAAAATTCAGAAGCGAAACTGACTGAAGGCCAATATAACCGTCATCCGACAAAGTAAATGCCGCTCCATATTCTTCGTTCATCACCAGATAATAATCCCACTCTTTGATCCGGAATTTAGGAGCTGTAATCTGGCTCCTGTCATATTCCCACACCGGGCTTCTCGCCCACCCCGGCTCTCTGATCCTCCCCGTTTCATCCAAAAGAGGCTGCGCCTCTGTGACCTCATGATTCCGCATAATTATTTCCTCCCCCGGTTTTTACTGATGTCTGCAGTTATCTGCGGTTGAAATAAAAAACGCCCGAATCCCAACCGGGACCGGGCTTCTGTCTCTATTCTACTACGCAACCTTCTCTTTTGCAATAGCTGCCAGTGTTGCGAATCCTTCTTTATCGTTTACTGCAAGTTCAGCAAGCATCTTTCTGTTCATCTCAACATTTGCCAGCTTTAAGCCATGCATAAACTTGCTGTATGACAGACCGTTCATTCTTGCTGCAGCGTTGATACGTGCGATCCAGAGCTGTCTCATCTGACGCTTACGCTGCTTTCTTCCTGCGTATGAAGATGTAAGAGCTCTCATTACAGACTGTTTTGCTACTCTGTACTGTTTGGAGCGCGCTCCTCTGTATCCTTTTGCCAGTTTCAGTGTTCTGTTATGTTTCTTCTTAGCGTTCATTCCGCCTTTGATTCTTGCCATTTCTTAATCCTCCTTATCAAAAGTTTTACAGATATGGTAAAACTTTCTTCATGTTCTTTACGTTTGTTGCATCTGTGATTGTAGACTGTCTGAGATTTCTTTTTCTCTTTGTAGACTTCTTTGTTAAGATATGGCTCTTGTAAGCTTTATTTCTTTTCAGTTTTCCTGTACCTGTTTTTTTGAAGCGCTTTGCTGCCGCTCTATTTGTTTTGATCTTTGGCATGATAATTTCCTCCTTTATTGTGCTGCCTCTCCGGACATCCATCCCCGGACATATATTCCCTAACGTTTCTCAGTTAAAATCATGCTCATGGCCCTTCCTTCCATCTTCGCCGGTTTTTCAACCACCGCGATGTCCGCAAGAGTCTGCGCGAAATCATCAAGGATATGTTTGCTCTGCTGAACATGAGCCATCTCTCTTCCTCGAAAACGGAGTGTCACCTTCACTTTGTTTCCCTTGGAAATAAACTTTTTCGCATTGTTTATTTTCGTATTCAGGTCATTGGTGTCAATGTTCGGTGAAAGACGCACTTCCTTGATCTCGATTGTCTTCTGCTTCTTTCTCGCCTCTTTTTCCTTCCTGGTCTGCTCATATTTATACTTGCCGTAATCAATAATCTTGCAGACAGGCGGTTTAGCTGTAGGCGCGATCTTCACCAGATCAAGCTCTGCCTCCTGAGCGATTTTCATAGCCTCACGGGCTGACATGATACCTAACTGTTCCCCATTCGAACCAATCAGACGGATCTCCCTGTCCCTGATCTGCTCGTTAATCATTAAATCGCTAATTGTCGTATACCTCCGTCACATGAATTCCTTCAAGGTTTCTTCTGCGAAACACAAAAACGAGTGAATATCATATCCACCCGACAAATCCATAAAAGCGTCCGTCCGAAACGGAAGCCGATACATCAATATCAGACCAATAGTCACCCGATTGTGCTATGGTGAGAGTGGATACTCTACTTTGTTTT
>JAHZHF010000166.1 GCA_019420405.1 Clostridiales bacterium | reverse complement strand
TACTTTGTAGTTTCCCTTATTCCCTGGAGCGAAGTCCTGAGCCGTCCTCCATCCCGCAGAATACGTTTTAGGAATCAGCTCTGTTTTCGGACGTTTCTGAAGAAAAGTGTTAATGAACTAAATAGCTGAACTGTTACTTCTCCGGATTAGGATCATCTGCAATCCGCACTACTACTTTCATATAGTCTCCCGGGTTCTTCTCGATATCGATGATCGTCTCCGGTGCTTCCTCAATGGAAACTACCTTTGTCAGAATCTTATTCATATCCACTCTGCGTGAACGGATCAGCTCCAGCGCCTCCTCAAATTCTCCGGCGCTTGTCCTTGCACCGCGGATATCGATCTCCTTCTTTGTAATCACATCTGTCGGAATGGAAGTCTCTTTCTTCGGCCATCCGGTCAGGGTGATCCTTCCCGCGTTAGACACATAATCCAGCGTGCTTCTGATTGCCGCATTAGCTCCGGAGCACTCCATCACCTGCTGTGCCATCTCACCTTTTGTGATCTCTGCAATCTTCGCAGCCGCGTCCTCTTCCCCGGAGTTGATCACATGCTCAATCCCCAGAGATTTCGCGAAGTCAAGGCGCTCCTGCACCAAATCCAGCAAGATCGCGTGTCCGCCGTAAGCCTGAGCCGCCATACCGGCTACCAGACCGATCGGACCAGCTCCGATAATTGCGCAGTATTCGTCCTCTTTAAATCCACCTCTGTGCACCCCGTGCAGAGAAATCGTCAGAGGCTCTGCCATAGCAGCCTCCTCCCAGGTCATATCGTCCGGGATCTTTACGAGCAGGTCAGCCGGATGAGTAAAGTACTCTGCCATTCCTCCATCCACATGGACTCCCAGCACCTTAAGATCTGTACAGCAGTTCGTCCTTCCGATTCTGCAGGGATAGCAGTGTCCACAGTAGATATACGGATCTACCACAACACGGTCGCCCACTTTGATCCCCTTCTTATTATTCTCCGGAATCGATTCAACCACACCTGCCAGCTCATGTCCGATAATCCTCGGATATGATACAAGGCCGTTTGTCCCGCGGAACGCGCCGATATCGCTGCCGCAGATTCCTGCCGTCACGATACGGATCAGAGCCTCTCCCTCTTTCGGCTCCGGTTTATCAACCTCCACGCACGCCACTTTCCATGGCTCGTCAAATTTTACTGCTTTCATGGCATTTACCTCTCTGTTCTTGAAATTATGCGTATATGTATGCGCAAACCAATTATAGAACAGATCCGGAGAAAAAGAAATAGCATTACAATATTATTTTCCGGCAAATATGTCCGAAAACGTAACAGTTCAGCCCTATGGCTGCACTGTTATCCAAAATAGCCGCATCACTTAGAAGAACGGCAGTATCTGCATCACAATCGCCGTAACCGCAGTACAAATCGCCATAGACGTTACATTTGCCACAGTCACGTGAACTCCCTCCGGCAGTTTTCCCGCGAAGAACTCTGCCACCGGACCGCCCAGGACTCCGCCCAGTGCTCCTGCGAAGAGAGCTATGGGGATGGAAGATCCGAACACCAGCACACAGGCCGGCCCTACGCTCACTACCGGAACGTAAGTCGCGTACCATCCGCCGTTTTCAAATTTGCGCGCATACAGAAATACGCCCACTGCCGCTCCCGTAAACTGCGAGAGGATGATTGCCGGAACTGCACCCGCCCCATTTGCTCCGTGGGTGCTGCAGACCACCCAGTCAATGACTGCGCCTGCCAGAACGAATAAGGATGCAACTTCATTTCCATAGAACGGCGCCTCGGTAAACTCTGCCAGAACCCTGCGCACGAACCAGAACGCACTGTATACATTTTCCTCACGGCCACAGGATTTGTGCGGCTTTATCTCTTTCTTTTCCACCCATGGCGCCGCTTTACATACCATACAGACTATAATTCCTGTGATAGCCATGGTCAGAACGTTTCCTACAACTCCCGGCAGTCCCAGGGGTGTAATGATCTGATTTCCGATCCAGGTCGCCGCCGGCGCACAGATCAGTCCGCCCAGAACAGAGCTGGTTAAAAGCGCTGAGACGCTTGGCCCGTATAGGAGCATCACCGCCGGAGGCGCTCCTACCACAGTGATAAACGTAGCGGCCCATGTCACGGATTCTCCACGGAACAGATCAATATACCGGAAGACAAAAATTGCCAGCGCCAGGGAAATCACCTGTGAAGCCAGGACCCACGGAAACATTGTGCTGCTCCCGTAGCATACGTCGAACCCTGCATATTTTGAACCCTTCACAGCCAGGATCCAGGCGACAGCTCCGCCTACGATCACGCCTGCGCCTGCACAGACTCCGGCATAAAACTGAGCTTCCGTAAAGTCCATGAAAAACCACTGAATCTGCTTTGGAACCGAATCTGCGATTCCATCCACAATATTTGCATAAGAATATGACTCCGTGCTTCCCCCGATCATCTGCATAATCAGATAAAATGCAAAACCGACGGCAAGCGAGATCACCAGTCCTGCGGCCGACCCGAACCGCCGGCTTTCAGCTTCTTTGTTCATGCTTTCACTCCTTATTATTCATCTCTTAGAATTCTGCCTCATAACTGTCTCATAAAACTTCATCCTGTAAAAAGCGCAGATATGTCTCTGTCATTTCTGCAATTTCCGCTAAAGAAATTTTTTCATTTACACAGTGTGCCATTTTGTCATCGCCAGGTCCAAGGATCACAAATGGGATACCTGTTCCGGGAATGAGCTGAGACGCATCTGTATAAAAGTACAGTCCCCTCAGCTTCCCTTCCATTCCGGACATCTCAGCAGCCCGTCTCACCGCTTTTACGAATGAGTCCTCCGGATCTGTCTCCACTGCCGGACGGTCATTCATGACAGACACACAGCATTTCAACTCTTCGCATTGTTCCTCCATATTTTGCGCGATCTCCTCTGCGCAGCGGATCAGCTCTTTGTGCGAAATCCCCGGAACGGTCCGGATATCCATCTCCATCACCGCTTTATCCGGAATGATATTTGTCATAATGCCTCCCTCAAGTCTGGTAATCGACATAGTAGACTTTCCCAGCTCCCGGTGCGGCTCTCCCGCTGTGATCTTCTTTCGAAATTCCCGTTCAAATTTCATGGCATACTCGATAGCGTTTCGTCCGATCTCCGGCCTGGACGCATGCGCGGATGCCCCGTGAATCTCTATTTTGATCCAGAGAGCCCCTTTCTCACAGAAACCGACCTCACGGTTGGACGGCTCGCAGATAAACAATTTTCCGACCTGATCCATATATCCCTTTTCTACCAGCGTCCTCGCCCCGATTCCGTCTTTCTCCTCGTCGGCTGTAAAAAAGAAAAATACCGGTTCCTCCGGGCGTTCGCCCCGGCTGAGCAAATATTCGGCGGTAAGCATCATCGCCGCAACACCGCCCTTCATATCCGCCGCACCTCTCCCATACAGGATTCCGTTCTCCACGGCTGCATTCAATGGTGCATAGATCCAGTCCTTATCAGCCTCACATGCCACGGTGTCAAGGTGTCCGGCAAATGCCGTTCCTTTCCCCTCCCGCCGTCCTTTAATCTTCACAACGAGGCTTTCCCTTTTGCCGCCATGCTCCAGGAAGGAATACTCCAGAATTCCTGAAGAATCTTTCCCCTGGAGTTCCTTCAATATCCAGTCCGCAAGCATCCCCTCATTTCCGGCCGGCTGGCTCGTATCTGTCCTGACAAGTGCACGCAAAAGTTTCCCGCACTCTTCTATATTGGGACGCAATTTATTCATTTCTTTTCTCCTGATTTTATTGTTTAAATCACTTTTATTTCTGATATGAGAACATCGCAAGGTCCCCTACGCCCGTTCTTCTGACCATACCAAACCTGCTGACCCAGCCGCCGCTTCCGACGTTCCTTCTGACCGCGCGGTTCTCGAAGGATACGATCTCGCCGTTGACAATCGTGTATGTAGCAAGTTTATCCGCCCGGTCTATCACAGTCACATTCGCCAGAGCTCCCACTCCAAGGTGTCCGGTCTTTTCTGTCCACCACGGATTGTCCGTCCTCTTTGCGATCAGGGCAGCCGGATTTGCAGTCATTGTTGCAACAGAATCAGAAAGTGAGAGCACTCCTGCCTGAGCCAGTTCCAGAATCGCCGGGATATTGTCTCTCGTATCTCCGAAGCCTTTCATCGTAGCCTGATTCTGTCCGTCTGAGATCAGTATCTTCACTTTGCCCTCTGCCAGCGCATCATAAGCCAGTTTCTGAGACTCCGCAGGCATCTGGAGCCCTTCCCTGCTTCCCCTGCCCTCTCGGAGCATGGTCGTGACAAATTCACCGGTTACGTTTTCTCCGTTGATCAGATCAAGAACCCGCTGCATCCCTTCCACAGCGCCCATGTGGCTTCCGCATCCTGCCGCCGTTGCATGTGCCAGATGAATCGGCCGTCCCTTTGAGAGCCCGACGATCCGCTCTGCATGCTCCGGGTCCTGAGTATGAGACATATAGATCAGTTTCGCCTTGGATGTGATCTCATAGATTTTGTCAATATTTTCATCGGACATAATGAAATGTCCCATATGATCCTTAATTCCGACTGTCAGAGCCGCCGTCGTCAGGGTAATTGCATTCCGGCTCATTTTTTCTGCCATCACTTCCACCGGGAGACGTCCCTGGAACATGGCAATCAGCTCTTCCACACTTAAGCAGGTACCAAGCACATTGGCAGCGCCCAGGTAAACGCCCAGATTGATCGGCACGCCGTGATCAACTTCCGCACCGAGAAGAGAAGGCGCCATAAATGTGTTTCCCGCTCCCGGAGAAAGTCCCATGGTCACACCGTCCTCTGCCGCGCAGAAGATCGGATTCGTCGTCACTTCGAACAGAGCGCCCAGAGGAAGATGCATATCGATCAGTCCCGGACATACCAACAGTCCTTCACAGTCAATGATCCTGTCTCCGGATTCCGCATGGATATCCGTGCCCGTCTCTGCGATCTCACCATTCACAATGAGGATGTCCCTCTCTTCATCCGTCTGGTTCTTCGGGTCTATTACATGACCGCCTTTTAAAATCAGGCGCCCTGTTTTCCTGATATCACCCACGGTATCCTTCATTGCGTTGTCCCGGACAGTTGCCAGCGTTTCATCAAGAAAGCCCAGTTTGTTGTTATACATGTCTCTTCCTCCTTTTGCAGTACTAAGCGGCATCCGAAGCAGCGGGAAACGGGAATCAGAAACATGATACACAGCTTCTGCATGCTTGTGAGCGCACTCATTCATATGATATAAGAGTAAGTATAACAAGAAAACCGGGCTCTTTGTTTGTATGTTTGGTATAAAACTTTTGCCGCTTTTTTGTCCTTTATAAACACTTCAATCTGTTACTCTCCATCCCCTTTCCCCAGCAAATGCAGATCAACCGCGATCTGAGCGTCCAGGCGTCTGTCATGATTCTGCAGATCCTCCCCCAGCACCTCGCATATTTTCCTGTAACGGTATTTCATGGAATTATAATGGATATAGAGCTGCTCCGACGCCTTTCTCATATTCCAGCCGCACTGCACGAGAACGGCAAGTGTATCCCACAGCTCACTTTTATTTTTCCGGTCATATTCCTTTAGCTTTGTCACATATTTTTCCTCAAACTCTTCCGCCTCCGGTGTATTCTTCACCAGGTTTAAGAGCTTATAAATCCCCAGCTCCTCATAACAGGATACCCTGTCTCGCGGATATAATGTTCTGGAGATCACGATCGCCTTCTTGGCCTCCTGAAAACTTTCGCTGATATCAAAAATATCCCCGCAGTATTTCCCTACTCCAATCGTCACTGTCAGTTCGGTCTGCCTGTGTATCTCTTCGCGCAGCCGCTCCAGAAGCTCCCGAAGCCGCGACATCTCTTCCATGCCATGCACAAAACTGACGATATATACGATCCGGTCATTCAGCTTGCTGAAAGAGATCTGGTGACCGCTCTGCCTGAGTATATTTCCGCTGATGCGCATGACCCGGGACATATCCCACTCCATTCGTTCATTTTTCTGACGGTCAAGTCCTTCTGCATATTTCAGCTTAAAGTCATCCACATCCACGATAACGACCATTCCTCCGTTCCGGAAATCCCAGTGATAGATCTCCGCACGGTTATAGACCTCCTCCCGGTATTTGATATTGCTGTAGATCAGATCCTGCACAAATTCCTCCCGGTACTTCGCCTCGATCTGGGCATCCACGATCTCCCTGAGCACAGGATCAATCACATCTGTAAAAGCAAATTCCACCGGAATGGAAATGATCGGAAAATTTAATTTTTCCGCGGTCTCAAGAGCCTCCTGGGGGAGACCGTCTATAAACCGGGTAAACTTGATCCCAAAAGCACTGGCTCCATTCTCTACCAGCCGTTCAATCAGATCCGCCGCCTGCTCCGGGTGCTCCCTCATCACGTACGCAGATGTGATAAGAAACTCTCCTCCTTTCATCCATTCATAGATGTCCGGCGCGTCCATGACGCTGACTGTCTTAATCTCCCTGGTGCTGCCGCCCTCTCCCGCAATAATCCTGAAATCCCGGAAATCGGGAATCTCAAGCATGTCTTTAACTGTGAACATAGCATTCTCCGTTTTCTCTTTCTGAATATTGTTTTGTCAATAAATAAGCATCTTACTTAACTATTTTGTTTTCCGCGTGTTTCATTGTTAAAAATTTCAGTATAATTATTGTATCACATGAACAGCTATTTAGTTCATCAACTTCCTGTCTCAAATCATCCGAAAACAGAGCTGATTTCTAAAACGTATTCTGCGGGGATGGAGGATGACTCAGGGCTTCGCTCCAGGGAATAAGGGAAACTACAAAGTACCGGATACGGA
>JAHZHF010000165.1:5992-6868 GCA_019420405.1 Clostridiales bacterium | reverse complement strand
CGGAGCGCCGCTTTGCACTTAAACATCTCTTCGGCCTGTTAGATTTTCCGGATTCCGGAACGGAATATCGAACGGCTGTCTCCTTTCACAGAATAAGTGTGTCAACTCCACGCCCGCTTCCGAACGTTTCAGACGGCAAGTGTTAATGAACTAAATAGCTGAACTGCCAGTGCACTTTACGGACAGTAATATGCATGCTAAGATAGATGTCAGAAAGCACACCCCCGGATGGTGGGAAAATAGCGCTGTCAAAGACATTTGACAGCCGCAGAACGGCGTGAAAACAGGGCTGTCAAAGCCTTTTGATAGACGCCGCATCTCGAAACTGATTAAAATTTGAATTGCAGGGAGACAGAAAATGGAACTGGGAAAACAGATCAGAAAATACCGGAATGAAAGGACATTATCTCAGGAGGCGCTGGCAGAAAGGATTTATGTATCCAGGCAGACTGTTTCAAACTGGGAGAATGACAAAAGTTATCCGGATGTAAACAGTCTTGTACTGCTCAGTGAAGTTTTTGAAGTCTCTTTGGATCAATTAATCAAAGGAGATGTGGAAATTATGAGAGAAGAGATTAACAGGACGGATCAGAAGAAGTTTGAGCGATTAAGCAATATCTTTACCATATTGTTTCTGGCAGTGCTTATCACGCCTGTCCCGCTCGTGCACTTCCTGTCTTATGCAGGACTTGCGATCTGGCTCGTGATCCTGGCTGCAGGCAGCTATGTGGCGATGCTGGTGGAACGGGAGAAGAAAAAGTTCAATATGCAGACCTACCGGGAAATTATTGCATTTACAGAAGGAAAGAGCTTAAGCGAAATCGAAAAGGCGAGAGAAGAAGGAAAGCGTCCGTATCAGAAAGTGCTTCTGGCGGT
>JAHZHF010000165.1:0-5982 GCA_019420405.1 Clostridiales bacterium | reverse complement strand
AGTGATTGTTACGATGTTTTTCCTGTGGATATTAGGATGATTTTATTATCATATAGAAAAATCGGAGGAACGCGACATGAAATTTATCATCGAACATCTGGAGAAACATTTTGAGAAAAAAGAAGTGCTCAGAGATATTGATTTCACTTTTGAAGAGGGAAAGATCTACGGGCTTCTCGGGCGTAACGGCGCGGGAAAGACGACACTGTTTAACTGCATCAACAGGGATATCCGGGCGGATGGCGGCAGCTTTTGCCTGGAAGATAACGGAGAAAGGCGTGAAGTGAAGCCGGAGGATATCGGGTATGTGCTGTCAATGCCCGCTGTGCCGGAGTTTCTGACCGGACGCGAGTTTTTGAAGTTCTTTTTCGATATTAACTCAGATTCCATCAGGGAGCCGAAAAGTATTGACGAGTATTTTGAGTTTATGAGCATTGATCCGGAAGACAGGGACAAACTGATGAAGGACTATTCTCACGGCATGAAAAATAAGATGCAGATGCTTGTGAACATTATTGCAGAGCCGAAGGTCCTTCTGCTTGACGAGCCGCTGACGTCACTTGACGTGGTCGTTGCAGAGGAGATGAAGCAGCTCCTGCGCTCGCTGAAAGACGGACGGATCACCATTTTTTCCACCCATATTATGGACCTGGCGCTGGATCTGTGCGACGTGATCGTGCTGCTCAGCCACGGGGAACTGGAAATCGTGGAGAAATCTAATCTGGACAGCCGGGAGTTCAAGGAAAAGATCATCGCGGCTTTGAGGGAGGAAGATCATGTATAAGACACTGCGTATTTCCTTTTCGTTGAAGAATACATACCGGGTAAACAGTATCCTGTTTGCCATAAAACAGATCCCTCTGGTCAAAAGGATTCTCCCGGATGCTCTGTACGGTGTGAGGGGACTTAAGATCTTTGCAAATATCCTTTCTGTAATCTGGGAAGTCGTTTCTGTATTTCTTGGGAAACTTATATATTTCTTGACAATGGTCTGTGGAGTCGGAATTTTATATAAGAACGCTCCGGAGGATCAGGTGTTCCTCCATATACTGATATTTCTGACAGTGATCGGCGCGTATGCGAATACTAGTATGTTTGATCCGACACGGGACAAATATTACGCCATGATACAGCTCCGCATGAATGCGAGGGAATATACGCTGGTCAACTACGGATATATGATTCTCAAGGTGATTGTGGGCTTTATGCCCTTTACCATTCTGTTCGGGAGCTTTCAGCATGTGCCGCTGTGGATCTGTATCCTGATCCCGTTTTCTGTGGCCGGGATGAAAATAGCGGTGGCGGCATATTCTTTGTGGGATTATGAGAAGAGCGGATATGTCTATAATGAAAATAAGATCAAAAAACATCTTTGGTTTTTCACGGGGATATTGCTGGCGCTTGCCTATATTCCACCTGCGTTCGGAGCGGCGCTTCCTTTGCCGGTATCTGTGGGAGTGATGGCGCTGTTTATTCTGGCAGGAGCACTGAGTATCCGTAAGATCATCTCTTTCGGAGCTTACCGGGAGGTCAACCAGGAACTGCTCTCCCAGGTTGTAAACCAGATGGATGCATTGAAACAGGTTGCAAGGACAGTGAGCAACGAGTCTATTTCCACGGACAGCAGGCGCACGGGCTGCGAATATGTGAACGAGCTCTTTATCAAGCGCCACAGGCAGATCCTCTGGAAATCGACCACACGGATCGCAGAGATCAGCGCTGTTTTAAGCGGTGCGGCTGTCATAGTGCTGTATCTGGTGCCGGGGGCGGGGACGGTTGTCAATGAACTTATTATGACCTGGCTGCCGTACTTTGTGTTCATTATGTACGCGATTAACCGGGGAACCGGATTTACAAAAGCGCTGTTTATGAACTGTGATCACAGCCTGCTGACATATTCCTTTTATAAGCAGCCCGGATTCATCTTAAAGCTGTTTCGAATCCGGCTGAGGGAGATCATGAAGGTGAACGCGCTTCCGGCAGTTGTGATCGGCGCCGGGCTCTGTGTGATCCTGTATGTTTCGGGAGGGACGGAGAATCCGATGAATTATGTAGTGCTGTTTGTGTCGATTCTCTGTATGAGCCTGTTCTTCTCGATCCATTATCTGACGATCTACTATCTGCTGCAGCCGTATAATGCGGGAACAGAGATGAAAAGCGGGATGTATCAGGTTATTATGTCCGTTACCTATCTGGTCTGCTTCTTCCTGATGCAGGTCAGGATGCCGATCCTTGTATTCGGGATTGCGTGTATCGCGTTTTGTATCATATATTCGGCTGTGGCCTGTATTCTTGTTTACCGGTTCGCGCCGAAGACATTCCGGCTGCGGAGTTGAGACGGGGGCAGTATGCGGCTGCTTTGTGGAGAAGAAAGAGGCTTTATAATAACTGACTGGGAGGAAAAGATGAAACCATACTGCTGTACATTTATTTCAAAAGAAAGAGGAGTGGAGCCCGGAAAGTATGACGAGTATTCACGGAATCTGAAAACAGAAAACAGCATGACACTGTGGAGGAATGACCGGGGAAATGCGGCTGCAGTTTTTCTAGCGGATACCAGGCTGGGACATGCCGAAATCACGATCACTCCACCAGTGGATGAACATGGAGCGGAGGGAGCGGGAATCTCGGTACAGGCGGGATTTCAGAAATATATCAGTACCTACGAGGGAAGCAACTGGATACCCAGGCCGAGACCTTATATTCCACCGGAGCCGCCCGGCGGAAACCGCAGTTACAGTCCGGACGTGATCTGCGGACCTCAGACCGGGAGAGATCCGGCTGCTGAATCAGAGGGAAAGGCGGTGTATCCCTTCTGGATCACAGTGGATGTATCCGCCGATGCAGCTCCCGGGATCTACAGAAGCAGAATCCTCGTGACAACGGACCGGGGAGAGCAGTCGGAGCTGGTTCAGAGTATCCGGGTTTTGAATCTGATGCTGGAAGAGTCCCCGGACTATTATCTGAATCTGTGGCAGTATCCTTATGCGGCGGCAGAGTACTATGGAGTGACGCCTTTTTCTGAGGAGCATCTGGAGATTATGAAAAACCAGATGAAGCTGTATCTGGAGGCAGGCGGAAAGACGGGTACCGCGTCTATCGTAGAGGAGCCGTGGTACCATCAGACATACTGCGGATATCCGTCTATGGTGAAGTGGAAAAAGGAGAATGGAACGTGGAGCTTTGACTATCATGATTTCGATATTTGGGCGGACTTTCTGATCAGGGAGCTTGAGCTGCCATATGTAGAATGTTATTCTATCGTGCCGTGGGAAAATATTCTGCGGTATACAGAGGACGGAGAACAGAAGGAGCAGAGGGCAAAACCGGGAACTGAGCTGTGGGAAGCGGCCTGGAGTGCGTTTCTTGAGGATTTCGTGAGTCATCTGGATCAGAAGGGATGGTTTGACCACATTATCATCGCCATGGATGAAAGGCCATTAGAGGAGATGGAAGCGGCTTTGGATCTGCTGGAGAGTGTCAGAAATAAGGAGGGAAAATCTCTGAAGGCGGGCGGAGCGGTGAATCATTACCATCAGGAGATATGGGACCGGCTGTTTACCGTGACGCCGCATCTCTCGAATATCCGTGCGTCCGAGATCCCTCCGGAGCTGTTCAGGTCCGAGGCAAAAAGGCGGAGGGAACGGGGACAGCTCACGAGTATTTACAGCATGATCGGGGATTATCCCGGAACCTTCTCCCTGAGCGATCCGGGCGAGATCGCGTGGATCATCTGGTATGTGGAGAGCTGTGGGGCAGACGGATTTCTCAAGTGGGCGTATGATGCCTGGTGTGAAAATCCTCTGGAAGATAACGCTCACGCTTACTTTGAGGCGGGAGATATGTTCCTTATATATCCCGGGGAGTACAGGGGAGCTAAGACAAAGCCGGGATGCTCCCCCAGATTTCAGATGATGGCCGAGGCAATCCGGGATGTGCGAAAGCTGCGGCAGCTTAGCCGGATGGGCCCCAAGTATGAAACAAGAGCCGCAGAGCTGTTATCCGGTGTGAAACAGTTTTACGGAACCGGCGAGAGCAACGGGATCGGAACCGCAGGATTTATCACAGCGGGAGAGGCGGTGAAGGAGGCCCTGGCAGAGGAGGTCAGGAGGCTTCACCGCCAAACAGAAGAACTGCTGTCTTAAAGAATATCGATATATTCTCCAGCCAGTGCCTTGTTCATGCTCCGCACCGCGCAGAATTTTCCGCACATGCTGCACGTATCGCTGTGGTCGTCCTCGGGGCTCCGGCTGTCGCGGATCGCTCTGGCAGTTTCCGGATCAAGGGCACATTCAAACTGAGCGTCCCAGTCCAGCTTCTGTCTCGCATCCGCCATCCGGTCGTCGATCTCACGCGCACCTGGAATCCCTTTTGCAATATCCGCTGCGTGAGCGGCGATCTTGGATGCAATGATTCCCTGTTTTACATCCTCTACGTTGGGGAGGGCCAGGTGCTCTGCAGGTGTGACATAGCAGAGGAATGCTGCGCCGCTCATGGCAGCTACGGCTCCTCCGATTGCGGCCGTGATATGGTCATACCCCGGGGCAATGTCCGTCACGAGAGGGCCGAGCACATAAAACGGAGCGCCCATGCAGATGCTTTTCTGAACTTCCATATTTGCAGCCACCTGATCAAGCGGTACATGGCCCGGGCCTTCCACCATTACCTGTACATTATGATCCCAGGCACGCTTGGTAAGCTCTCCTAAGCGGACCAGCTCCTCAATCTGACATACGTCCGTGGCGTCTGCCAGACATCCGGGGCGGCATGCGTCCCCGAGGGAGATGGTCACGTCATATTCCTCGCAGATATCGAGGATCTCGTCGAAATATTCATAGAACGGGTTCTCTTCCCCTGTCATGCTCATCCAGGCGAAGACAAGGCTTCCCCCGCGGCTTACAATGTTCATTTTTCTTTTATGTTTTCTGATCTGGTCGATGGTCTTGCGGGTGATGCCGCAGTGCAGCGTCACGAAGTCCACTCCGTCCTTTGCGTGAAGCCGGATCACGTCAATAAAATCCTTTGCGGTAAGGGTGGCCAGATCTCTCTGATAGTGGATCACGCTGTCGTAGACCGGAACCGTCCCGATCATGACAGGACACTCTTTTGTCAGTTTCTGGCGGAATGGCTGAGTGTTGCCATGGCTTGAGAGATCCATGATTGATTCCGCGCCCAGGTTTACCGCGCTCATCACCTTCTGCATTTCGATGTCATAGTCCTTGCAGTCCCTGGATACGCCGAGATTGACGTTGACTTTTGTCCGGAGCATACTTCCGATTCCTTCCGGGTCCAGGCAGGTGTGCCGTTTGTTGGCGCAGATCGCCACCTTGCCCTCGGCTACGAGCTGCATCAGCTTTTCCACAGGCAGATGCTCCTTCTCTGCTACCGTTTTGATCTGCGGGGTTACGATGCCTTTGCGGGCTGCGTCCATCTGAGTTGTGTAGTTCCGTGTTTTTTCCATCTTTGGTACCTCCTTATGGTGTCTGGGCGGATTTACTATGCGCCCCAGGTTTCTATAGCGGCAGAGAGTGGTGCCCCCGGTCAGCCGCTGTGACGGAAAATGAAAAACCAAGAGCAACAGTTCAGATTCTTATGCAAGCATAAATCCGTCTTCTGATGTACAGATGGCTGAACTGTCGCAAAAAAAGAGATGCGCAGGGCACCTCTTTCACTCATCTCTCGGCAAACATCCCTACGTTGGCATTATCCAAATCAGGTTTCGGGTCGAGACGAATCCAGTCTCCTCTCAGCCGGCTTTGGCCAGCTCCCCGTGTTATTTCATTTTCTGTTTGGGATTTATTATAGCTGGGTGGGGAAGTTTTTGCAAGTAAGAGTTCAGCTATTTAGTGCACTAACATTTGCCGTTGGATCACGTCCGAAAGCGGCGGGAAATTAGCAAACTTATTCTGTAAAAGGGAGACAGCCGATCGATGTTCCGTTCCGGAATCCGGAAAATCTAACAGGCCGAAGAGATGTTTAAGA
>JAHZHF010000164.1 GCA_019420405.1 Clostridiales bacterium | reverse complement strand
TGCTGGAAGATCTTAGAAGGCGAAGAGGTGTTGTTAAGCGGCGCGCAGGGATTGTCTGAGCGAAAGCGAGTTGCCCTGCGCACCGCTTTGCCATTAAACAACTCTTCGGATTCTTAGATTCTTCCCAGATTCCGGAACGAAGCATGTAACGCCTGTTCCCTTCATCAGAATACGATTTCCCAAACATCCCTCCCGCTTCTGGCCGTATTTAACAGGAAATGTTAGTGCACTAAATAGCTGTATTATGTGATCTTCCGTCCCACCCGGAACTTCCGTATCCCCCACACGCAGACAAACGACACGCCGCTGATTCCGATTATAAGCGCCGGAACCGCAATCCAGGCGGACAGATCCCACGGCTCCATATGTTTCTTATAGTTATCCAGAAACAGGATATGGATCAGATAAATCCCAAAAGAGCAACTGCAGAACAGGTCTATTATCCTGCGGCTCCGCTCTCCGGGGACAAAATGAGCCCCGCGTATTCGGAGCATAAACAGGAAAAAGCTTACCGCCGAAAGTATTATGAACGGTGCCGCATAAGTAAGAGCTCCCTCATAATGATCCTGCTGCACTGTTGTCGCAGCCAGGGTGATTCCAAAAGAAGCAGCCATAGAAAAAATGCAGACTATGACAGCCGTCTTCTGGCTGATCCGGATGTGCCTTCTGTACTTGTAAATGTAGTATCCTATAAAGAGGTAGTATGCATAAACCCGATCCCCTATCAGAGGGAAATCGTAATACGGTTCCTGATGAATCAGCCACATGCCATAATTGACAAGTACCGCCACTGTCGTCACAATCAGGAATAACCGCTCCAGCGTCATACTCATCGCCCGGCACAGCACCTGCAGAAACGGCATGGCAATATAAATCGGGATCATAGCATACATATACCACAGATGTGCTTCCACCGGAACTTCCAGAATATCTTTCAGATCATACTCCGATTTCATGTATCCGATGTTCCAGACGTAGTATATTGCACTCCACACCACCAGTACGATGACAAATCTGATCAGACGGCTGATGTGTTTGCTGACCGGTTCTTCCCGCCCCAGAAGCAGGGCTCCTGATATCATAAAGAAACAGGGAACGCTGACCCGCGCGGCCGTGTCCAGCGCAAGAGAAAACAGGTACTCTCCCTGAGGAATCTTTCCGTATGCACGGCAGAAATAATTCGTCACATGGATCGCAATCACAAGGACAAAGGATATCATCCGGATCAGCTCCAGATTATAATTTTTCTCTTTCATGATTTTCCCCTCAAACTTTCATCTTTCCCATAGGCTGATGCTCTTTCTCCGGAGTCTTTTTCCCCAGGCTGGTGCTTTTTCCCCGGACTTTTCTTCATAAGACTGGCCTTCACCACAGCGCCTTCCCCGAACCGCGCATTCAGCTCGTCCATGGCTTTTTTAAGCCGCTTATGCTTTTCATCCAGTTCCGGCGGCATCTGGATATCAAAAATAGTGAGCTGTTCCGGCGCCGCCTCATCCACCAGTTTCGATGTCCGGATTCCCAGGAGACGCACCGGCTCCCCGCTCCATATCTCAAGAAACAGGCTGCACGCGGTCTCCATCAGCACTTTTTCATCGCTGGTTGCCTTATCCAGCTGTATCTGATGGGACGCCGTGCGGAAATCATGATATTTGATCTCCATGCTCACCATTCCGGCTTTCTTCCCGGCCTTTCTAAGCCTTCCCGCCACGCTCCCCGCAAGACGCTCAAATACGGGACGTACTTCCTCTATCGTAGCCGCATCCTCCCGGAGTGTGGTCGAATTTCCGATTCCCTTTGCCTCCTCCGGTTCTGCGCGCACCACATCCGTTCCCCGGCCGTTGGCGAACTCCCAGAGCATCCTCCCGTGGCTTTTCAGATGAAGCGTGATCAGATTCGGGTCTGTGCGGGCCAAATCCCCGATGGTGTTGATCTCCAGTTTTTTCAATACTTCCACACTGGACTTTCCCGCCATATACAGTTCGCCGATCGGCAGGGGCCACATTTTCTGCTCGATCTCCTGTGGAAACAGCGTATGAATCCGGTCCGGTTTTTCAAAGTCCGAAGCCATTTTTGCCAGAAGTTTATTGCTGGAGATTCCGATATTGACGGTGAATCCAAAGCGCTCTTTGATCCCGTCCTTGATCTCCACCGCCCCGTCAATGGGCGAATGATACCTGTCAGCAATGGAAGTGAAATCCATATAGCACTCATCCACACTGACCTGTTCGATCTCTTTCGTAAATGTCCGAAGGTATTCCATCAGAAGCCTGCTCTTCTCCCGGTACATCTTATGATCCGGGGGAAACATAACAAGATTCGGGCACTTACGAAAGGCATTCGCAACGGGTTCCCCCGTGCGGATGCCATATCTTTTCGCCGCAGGAGACTTGGCGAGCACCACGCCGTGCCGGGATTTCTGATCCCCGCCGATGATGGCCGGTATCTCGCGCAAGTCAACTTTAGCGCCATTTTTCAGTTGTTCCACTGCAGTCCAGCTCAAATAAGCCGAATTCACATCAATATGAAAGATAATGGGCGTCATCCGACACATCCGTCCTTTCACACCGGCGTCTTATTCCGTCGCTGTAATCTGTCCTTTCACGTCCGCCACCAGCTTTCCATCTGAGGCGTCGATCAGGATCACATCCCCGCGTCCTACATTTCCTGCAAGGATCAGCCTTGCCGCCAGCGTCTCCACATTTTTCTGCAGATATCTCTTGAGCGGTCTTGCACCGTACATCGGATCATAACCGCCCTCGACGACGAAATCCTTCGCCGCTTCCGTCAGCTCAATCCGAAGTTCCCGTTCACTGAGCCGCTTGTTCACATCTGCGATTAACAAATCTATGATGGCACGGATATTCTCTTTCGTCAATGGCCGGAACATAATTATTTCATCCAGACGATTTAAAAACTCCGGTCTGAAATGCGCCTTTAAGTCGTTCATGACGAACTCCTCGCACTTCTCGTCGATCGTTCCGTCATCCCGGATTCCTTCCAGCAGATAGTTTGCGCCGATATTGGATGTCATGATCAGAATCGTGTTCTTAAAGTCCACGGTCCGCCCCTGTGAATCCGTGATACGTCCGTCGTCCAGCACCTGCAGAAGCACGTTAAATACATCCGGGTGCGCCTTCTCGATCTCGTCGAAGAGAACGACGGAGTATGGTTTTCTTCTGACCGCCTCAGTGAGCTGACCACCCTCGTCATATCCTACATATCCCGGAGGAGCTCCGATCAGTCTGGACACGGAGTATTTCTCCATGTACTCGCTCATATCGATACGGACCATATTGTTCTCATCGTCAAACAAACTCTGGGCCAGCGCTTTGGCAAGCTCGGTTTTCCCGACTCCCGTCGGCCCTAAAAACAGGAAGGAACCGATGGGTTTCGTCGGATCTTTGATCCCTGCTTTGGAGCGGATGATCGCCTCTGTCACAAGCTCAACGCCCTCATCCTGTCCCACAACTCTCTTATGAAGTTCATCCGCCAGGTGAAGCGTCTTGTTCCTCTCGCTCTCATTTAACTTCGCCACAGGGATTCCCGTCCAGCGGGAAACAATCCTTGCAATCTCGTCTTCCGTCACAGCCTCGTGAACGAGAGACAGGTCTTTTGCCTTCACCCGTTCTTCCTCTTCCTCAAGCTGCTTCTGTAGCTGCGGGAGTCTGCCGTACTGAAGCTCAGCCGCTTTATTTAAGTCATATTCTCTCTGTGCTTTCTGGATGTCTTTATTAACCTGCTCGATCTCCTCGCGGATCTTCTGAACCCGCTCTACGGAAGTTTTCTCATTCTCCCACTGTACTTTCTTTCCGGCGTACTCTTCTCTGAGTCCCGCCAGTTCCTCCTGGAGATGCTCCAGACGCTCGCGGCTTAAGCGGTCTTCTTCTTTCTTAAGCGCTTCCTCCTCGATCTCAAGCTGCATCACGCGCCGCCTGAGCTCGTCAAGCTCTGTGGGCATGGAGTCCAGTTCTGTCTTGATCAGGGCACACGCCTCATCCACCAGGTCGATGGCCTTATCCGGAAGGAAACGGTCGGAAATATAGCGGTTAGACAACGTAGCCGCAGCCACAAGAGCGCTGTCCGTGATCTTCACGCCATGGTACACCTCGTACCGCTCCTTCAATCCACGCAGAATGGAGATCGCGTCCTCCACAGTGGGCTCATCCACCAGAACCGGCTGGAAACGCCTCTCCAGAGCTGCGTCCTTCTCAATATACTGGCGGTACTCATCCAGCGTTGTAGCGCCGATGCAGTGCAGTTCACCTCTTGCCAGCATAGGCTTTAACATATTGCCCGCATCCATGGCTCCGTCCGTCTTCCCGGTGCCCACAATCGTATGCAGCTCATCGATAAACAGGATGATCTTACCGTCACTGTTCTTCACCTCTTCCAGAACCGCTTTCAGACGCTCCTCGAACTCTCCTCTGTACTTTGCTCCCGCAACAAGAGCTCCCATATCAAGAGAAAAGATCGTCTTATCCTTCAGGCCTTCCGGTACGTCTCCACTGACAATCCGCTGCGCCAGTCCTTCCGCCACTGCGGTTTTACCGACACCGGGCTCACCGATGAGCACCGGATTGTTCTTCGTCTTCCTGGAAAGGATACGGATCACATTACGGATCTCCTCATCACGGCCGATGACCGGATCAAGCTTCTGGTCTCTGGCCCGCTCCACCAGATCCTGCCCGTATTTATTCAATGTATCATAAGTTGCCTCCGGGTTGTCACTGGTCACACGCTGGTTCCCGCGGACTGTTGACAGCGCGTGGAGGAATCCCTCCCGGCTGATTCCAAACTCCCGGTAGATCTGCTTCATATCTTTACTTGCATATTTTAACAGGGAGAGAAACAGATGCTCAACAGATACATATTCGTCGCCCATCTGCTTCGCCTCATCCTCTGCATGGATGAGGGCATTGTTGAGATCCTGTCCCACGTAAGCCTTGCCGCCCTGGACTTTCGGCCGCTTACCGATCGCCTGCTCCACACGGTTGATAAAGAGCTGGCCCTGGATACTCATCTTCTCAAGTAATTTTAAAATCAGACTGTCGTCCTGCGTCAACAGCGCGTAGAGCAGATGCTCCTGCGCAAATTCCTGGTTTCCATTATCTGCGGCGATCTTCTCGCAGTTCTGAACAGCCTGCAGTGAATTCTGTGTAAATCTGTTTATATTCATGATACTTCCCTCCTTTTTGTGTTCTAGTAGAAATATAGCAAATGTTGTTAGCCAAGTCAACGCTTGAGTGCTATTTTTTTTAAGATTTTTTTAGAAAGCCTGAAAAAAGCTTGATTTTACGGGCTTTCTTTGTGTTTTCAAATTTTCAGTTCTTCCGAAAAATGGCTTACTACACCATTTTTACACCAATTTTCGCGAAAACTATGAGCCATGCAAGGGGAATTTCAGGCTGCCCGATGGGAGTTTACTCACATAAGGGCAGACTTGAAATTGCACTTATAAGACGACAGCTGCGACTCAATGAACGCAGTGCATGAGGTCCATGGCGGACTGCATTACATGACCTGAACTTCATCCAGTTTGTCAATCTCCCGGACAATCCTTTCCTGATCCGTTACGTGATTGTAAACATCCATAGTCACACTGATATTGGCGTGTCCCATCACATACTGAACAACCTTGATATCCAGATCTGTCTCCGCCATATGTGTACAAGCGGTATGCCTCAGGATGTGAGCGGAAATATTAGGCATCTCTTCCGTCTTCCTTTTTTCCCGCTTTGCCCGCTCCCTTTCTTCCTGATTGTATGCCTTTACAATATCACGCAGAATGAAATTGACGGAGCTTGGCATCATGGGACGTCCGCTTCTGCTCATGAAAATGAAATCCGAAAGACCGTCAATCTCAACATCCCGGGGAATCCCAAGCTGGAAATTCAGCCGTCGCTGAGTCTCAAAGGCTTTCCCTACCATCTTACTCATAGGAATCACCCGGATTCCGGCCTGTGTCTTCGGCAAAGTCTTATGGAAATTACAGCCAACCCCGCAGTTTTTATAGGTCAGCTGGTGGTCCACGGCAATCTCAAAGCTGGGATGGCCTCACCTGGACCACTTTCATCTGTCCCAGATCATTTTTCACCAGACTTTCCCACATCCGGCAGTAATTCTTCTTTGTACTCTCCGCCAGCTTAGTGGTTTCCAGATGGATCTGAAACAGATCATTGAGGGTCATACTCCTGAACTCGGTATCCGTCAGGATCCCCTCGTCCATATCTTTGTTGATCTCCTTTTCCTTTTTCCGAAGCTCCGCCAGATCCGGGGAATAGACAGCCAGACGCTTTCCGGTCCGTTCGTCCTTGTAAACGGACACCTGTGCCATATTCGGCGGACAGTCTGCGACATAATTAGCGGACAAGTGAGGACACATTAACCAGACAAGTCTTGCATTACTTTGTCTGTATCCATGCGGCATTATCTTCCTTCCGTATTTTTTACATAAATTGTGCTTCGTGCCGCGCCCTCTTTTCTCAAATAAGCACTCTCAACCATATTCATTAAAACGGCTCTTGCTCTACGCTGTTTTACTCCTAAAAGCTCTGCTGCCTTGGCTGTCGTAATGGAGTTATTTTTCAATACATATTTAAAAATCTGCTGCTCCTGCTCATTATCCGGCAGTTTCGCCATCGTATCCGGCATTTTTCCCGCACTATCCGGTACTTTTTCAACTGTATCCGGCACTCCACCGGCACTATTCGGCACTTTTCCCGTAGTATCTGGCACTTTATTGGCATTAATAAAGTCATTATGATCCTTGGTTTCAACCTGTCCACGATAGATATTAATGCGCAAATCAACCTCGCCGCCAATAAACTCCGGTTCCCGCAGTCCGGCAGCTTTTACTTTATCAATAATTCTCGGAATGCCGCTTCCC
>JAHZHF010000163.1 GCA_019420405.1 Clostridiales bacterium | reverse complement strand
CGCAATAAGCACGAAGTGCGGTTTTACGAATGGCGCGGGCTGAACTGTTACAATTCATGAATACAGAGAAATGGGATTAAAAAAGATCACCGGACTGCGTTTCCGCCTGTCCGGTGATCTTTTTTAATCTCATTTCTCTGTATTGCTTTTTAATAATAAATCAAGTCTGTTTATATATTAAAAGGTACATTAAAAAATCTGATTAAAGTTTTACTACATTTGTTGCCTGCGGTCCTTTTGCGCCTTCTGTCACATCGAATTCGACAGCCTGGCCCTCGTCCAGAGTCTTGAACCCATCCATTACAAGTCCTGAGTAGTGAACGAAGATATCGTTACCCTCTGAGTCAGAAATGAATCCATAACCCTTCTGGTTGTTAAACCATTTCACTGTACCTGTCATTGTGTTACCCTCCATTTAAGAAAAATAAATATGTTGCAGTATCGGTCCTGTTGAACTGATACTGAGTCAGTGTAGCATGTTTAACAATAAAAGTCAACGGATTTCTGGAGGAATCTGTAAAAGTATACAAAAGGTGTCGAATGGTTGTATTTGAAGTGCCGTTTGATTAAAATAGAACCAGACAGACTGAAAAAGAAACGGAGAGCTGATATGAAGATATCTACGAAAGGAAAATATGCGCTGGAGATTGCGGTGGATCTGGCACTGCACTCGGACCGAAGCAGGCCTGAAAGTCTGAAAAATATTGCGGGGAGAAGGGGATTGTCGGAGAAGTATCTGGAACGGATCGTAAAACTGCTGCGGGACGCCGGGCTGGTCTGTGTCGTGCGGGGCGCGCGGGGCGGTTACTATCTGTCCAGGCCTCCGGGAGAAATATCCGCCCTTGAGATACTGGCTGCGGCGGAAGGACCGCTGGCTCCGGTAGATTGTCTGATAAGCGAGCCGAAATGCGGGATGGAGTGCGGAGTATGCCCTACGCGGGGGGTGTGGGAGGAGATGTGGAAGATTATAAAGGAGACGGCGGGGAATCTGACGGTAGAGGATCTGGCGCGGGCTGAACTGTTACGATCTGTCCGGGAAATCTGAAAAACTATATTGACTTGGTAGGAATTTGATGGTATAACTGGTAGTGATAAAACATACTAAAATAGTGGGAATTAGGAGAAGGGAAAAATGAAGCTCTCTACAAAGGGAAGATACGGGCTGCGTGCCCTGGCGGATCTGGCGGCAAACGCACAGGATGGTCCGGTTTCACTTTCCGAAACATCCGGAAGACAGAAGATTTCTTTAAACTATCTGGAGCAGATTTTCGGAAAGCTGAGCAGAGCCGGGATTGTCACCGGGGTGAAAGGTGCAGGCGGCGGATATAAGCTGGCCCGGGATATGGATCAGATTACAGCCGGCGAGGTGCTGCGGGCGCTGGAGGGAGAGATTTCCGTTGTGGATGCCGGGGAACCGTCTGATCCGGTCCAGGCAGCAGTGAAGTCTCTTCTGTGGGATGAGATTGACCGCAGGGTGAACGGATATCTGGACGAGCTTACTCTCGGCGGCCTGGTTCGGAAATATCAGAAGAATTTGGAAAGGAAGGAAATAAGATGAAAGTATATCAGAGTGTAACAGAATTAATCGGGAGAACTCCTCTTATGGAGGTGAAAAATATTGAGGATAAGCTGGGGCTTAAGGCCAAAGTGATCGTTAAGCTGGAGTACTTTAATCCGGCGGGAAGCGTCAAGGACAGAGCTGCCATCAATATGATTGAAGAGGCAGAGCGGTCCGGAAGAATCAGAAAAGGTGCAACCATCATCGAGCCCACAAGCGGGAACACCGGAATCGGCCTGGCTTCCGCGGCTGCATCGAGAGGATATAAGGCCGTGTTTGTGATGCCTGAGACGATGAGTATAGAGCGGAGGAAACTCCTGAAAGGATATGGCGCTCAGATCGTTCTGACTGAGGGGGCAAAGGGAATGAAAGGCGCGATTGAAAAAGCGGCAGAACTGGAGCGGGAGATGGAGAACGCGGTTGTACTGGGCCAGTTTGTCAATGAAGCCAATCCCGAGGTTCACTATAAGACGACCGGACCGGAGATCTGGGAAGATACGGAAGGAACAGTAGATCTGTTTGTGGCCGGAGTGGGAACTGGCGGCACCATCACGGGAACAGGGAGATTCTTAAAGGAGAAGAAGCCCTCTGTGCAGGTGATCGCTGTGGAACCGGCGAAATCTCCGGTGCTCTCGGGAGGACAGGCAGGCCCCCACGGGCTTCAGGGGATCGGAGCCGGATTTGTGCCGGAGATTCTTGACACGGAGATTTACAATGCCGTCAGCGTTGTGACAGAGGAGGAAGCGTATGAGGCAGCCCGCCTCCTTGCAGGAAATGAGGGGATTCTGGTGGGAATTTCGTCCGGGGCAGCTCTCCATGCGGCTATTGAGGAAGCGCGGCGTGATGTAAATGTGGGGAAGACGATTGTGGCCCTCCTTCCGGATACGGGGGAACGGTATTTGAGCACCCCTCTTTTTGACTTCGGCGGACAGGAGCAGACCGGCACAGAAAATTGAAAGAGCGATTGAAAATCCGGCAGATGTGTTATATACTGTTAACAGAATCACGAAATCAAAGGAGGACCAGAATTATGAAAGAATTTAAATACGTGATCACAGATCCGGAGGGAATTCACGCAAGACCGGCAGGAATCCTTGTAAAGCAGGCTGCAGGATATCAGTCAGCAGTTAAGATTACAAAGGGAGAGAAGACTGCGGATGCGAAGAGAATCTTCGGCGTTATGGGTCTCGGCGTTAAGACTGGAGAAGAAGTAACGATTACGGTTGAAGGAGCGGATGAGGATACTGCAATCGCTGAATTAGAGGCGTTCTTCAAAGAAAATTTATAATTATTTCAGATTCAGAGTAAGGAGAAACAAGCCATGATCACGATAAGCGGTAAAAGTGTATTCGGCGGTGTCTCAATTGGAAAGCTTCTTATCTATAAAAGGAATGAAAAAGAGATCAAGAGAGCACACGTCGATGATGTGGATGCGGAGTGGAAGAGATTCCAGGAAGCGAAAAACACTGCGGTTTCCCAGTTGAAAGGACTCTATGATAAGGCTCTCGAGGATGTGGGAGAGGCGAACGCCATGATCTTTGAAATTCATCAGATGATGCTCGAAGACCTGGATTATCTGGAGTCTATTGAAAACATTATCCGCACCCAGGAGGTCAATGCAGAATTTGCGGTGGCTACTACAGCGGATAACTTCGCCCAGATGTTTGCAGCGATGGACGATGCGTACATGCAGGGGCGTGCGGCGGATGTAAAGGACGTATCTGAGCGCGTGCTCGATATTCTCTGCGGCGTGTCCGATGGGATGAAGGAAATGACGGAACCGTGTATCATTGCGGCGGACGATCTTGCTCCCAGTGAGACGGTGCAGCTTGACAAGAGCAAGGTGCTTGGATTCGCTACCATGTATGGATCATCCAACTCTCATACTGCGATCCTGGCACGTACCATGAATATTCCGGCGGTGATCGGCCTGGGAGAGGAGCTTCTGGCTTCATATGACGGGAAACAGGCGATTATAGACGGCTTTACAGGCACGCTTTATATCGATCCGGATGAGGAGACGCTGATGTCCATGCAGGTGAAGCGCGCCAAAGATCTGGAGCAGAAAGCGCTGTTAGAGCAGCTCAAAGGCAAGGAAAACGTAACGAAGAGCGGGCAGAAGATTAACGTTTACGCGAATATCGGAAATGTATCTGATTTGGGCGCTGTGCTCAAGAACGATGCCGGCGGCATTGGCCTGTTCCGGAGCGAGTTCCTGTACCTGGAGAATACGGATTTCCCGACAGAGGAGCAGCAGTTCGCAGTATATAAGCAGGTTGCGGAGAATATGGCCGGAAAGAAGGTCATCATCCGTACGCTTGATATTGGGGCGGACAAGCAGGTGGATTACTTCGGGCTTGATAAGGAAGAAAATCCGGCGCTCGGTTACCGCGCGATCCGTATCTGCCTGACAAGGCCGGGAATCTTCAAGACACAGCTTCGCGCTCTGTACCGTGCGGCGGTGTATGGAAACATCTCCATTATGTTCCCGATGATCATTTCCGTTGACGAAGTGAAGAAGATCAAGGGAATCATCGCGGAGGTGAAGGAAGAGTTAAAGAACGAGGGTATCCCGTTCCGTGACGATGTGGAGCTTGGCATTATGATCGAGACACCGGCGTCTGTAATGGTGAGCAGGGAACTTGCGAAGGAAGTGGACTTCTTCAGTGTGGGAACGAATGATCTGACGCAGTACACTCTGGCTATCGACCGTCAGAATTCCAAGCTTGACCCGTTCTATGATCCCCATCATCCGGCAGTGCTGGCCATGATCAAGATGGCTGCAGACAACGCGCATGCTGAGGGTAAGTGGATCGGTATCTGCGGAGAGCTCGGCGCAGATCTGGAGCTGACAGAAGAGTTCTTAAAGATGGGACTGGACGAACTGTCTGTTTCGCCGGCAATGGTGCTTCCGCTGAGGAAGAGAATCCGGGAATGCGAGTAAGAATTTAACAGAATAGCGGGCGGACCGTATGGGACGCTTTCAGGAGTATACCCATGTGGATTGAGAATCTCAATCCGCGTGGGTATATTTATGTTTCTGTTGAAATACCAGAACATATGTGCTATACTCTCAATAAGAACAAGTGTTCGATAGAAGGGCGTGACATATATGCGGGAACGAATTCTCAGTGAGATGAGTCTGGAAGAAAAGCTGAATATTCTCTCCGATGCGGCGAAGTACGATGTTTCCTGTACTTCCAGCGGCGTGGAGAGGAACGGGGACGGCACCGGGATGGGGAACTGCCGAAACGCAGGGATCTGTCACAGTTTTTCGGCAGATGGAAGATGTATTTCTCTGCTCAAGATCCTGTTTACAAATGAGTGTATCTATGACTGTAAATATTGCATTAACCGATCGTCAAATGATGTTGTGAGAACCTCATTCACACCGGAGGAGGTATGTACACTCACAATGGAGTTTTACCGGAGAAACTATATCGAGGGTCTTTTCTTAAGTTCCGGGATATTAAAGAGTCCCAATTATACGATGGAGCTGATCTATGCAACGCTGTACCGTCTCAGGAAGGTCTGCAACTTCCAGGGATATATCCATGTGAAAGCGATTCCCGGAGCGGATCAGAGACTGGTTCAGATGACGGGATACCTGGCGGACCGTATGAGCGTGAATATGGAGCTCCCGACTGCGGAGAGCCTGAGACTTCTGGCGCCCCACAAATCAAGGAAAAATATTCTGACTCCCATGCGGTATGTCCAGCAGAAGACGAAGGAGAACAGGCAGGAAATAATGGTGTATAAGAACGCACCCAGGTTCGTCCCCGCAGGGCAGAGTACGCAGATGATTATAGGGGCTACGCCGGAGACAGATTATCAGATTCTCCGGGTGACGGAATCTCTGTATAAGAAGTTTGAATTAAAGAGAGTGTTTTTCTCGGCCTTTGTTCCGGTCAACGAGGATAAGGCTCTCCCGGCAATCAACGGGCAGGGACCGCCGCTCCTGAGGGAACACAGACTGTATCAGGCGGACTGGCTGCTGAGACTCTATCACTTTGAGGCGGAGGAACTTCTGGACGAGGATAACCCGAATTTCAATGTATTTCTCGATCCGAAGTGCTGTTGGGCGTTAAAGCATCTGGAATTCTTCCCTGTGGAAATCAATCAGGCGGATTACCGCGCGCTCCTGAGAGTGCCGGGAATCGGTTATAAGTCCGCATCCCGCATTGTGAAGGCGAGACGAATGGGAAGCCTTGATTTTGAGGATCTGAAAAAAATAGGAGTGGTATTAAAGCGTGCGTTGTATTTTATCACGTGCAGGGGGAAGATGATGTATCCGGTGCGGATTGAGGAAGACTATATCACGAGAAATCTTCTGAACGTCAGGGAACGCCTTCCGGAAGGAGCGGACGGGCTGAACTACAGACAGCTCTCGCTTTTTGACGATATGAGTTTCGATGTAAACGGCAGCAGGCTGATAGAGAACGCAGACGGAAAAGAGGTGCTTTTCAGATGAGACAGATTTATATATGTTCCGATACCATAACCGGGCTCTATTCCGCGATCCATGACGCCTGGAAGGAATGCAGAAACGCGGAGGCAGGGATCGAGGTAAAAGGGAAAACCCAGCAGCAGCTTTTCTGCGAATACCGTACTGTGGAGGAATCACGGGAGAAAGCGCTCAGGCTTGAACGGATGATCAAACAGCATTTAGGATACGATGCATACTGGAATATCTATCACGCACTGCTCAGTGGCGACGGGGAGAAAGGAACCGCTGTCTTCCGTGCAATGCAGGAGTCGAGAAAGATCAGGGACAGCCGAAGAATTATGGAGCATTTGGGAAACCCGGATGTGGCAAAAGTATTCGCCATGAGCCGGAGCGTTTCGAATGAGGCTCATATGTATGAGGAGTTTATCCGTTTCAGAGAGCTGAAAAACGGGATTCTGTTTTCTGAGATCACCCCCAAATCCCAGGTGCTGACCTGTATAGCGGATCATTTCGCCGACCGGTTCCCGTTGGAAAACTGGATGATTTATGATAAGACCCACAAGGTTTTCCTTGTCCACAGAAAGAAGGAGGCATGGGGAATGGTCTGGGGTGAAACTCTGGATGAGAAAGCCGCCGGGGAAATATCAGAGAATGAGGAAAAATATGAGCAGCTCTGGAAAGGCTTCTTCGAATCCATCTCGATCAGGGAGAGGGAGAATCCCCGGTGCCAGAGAAATCATCTGCCGCTGCGGTATCGGGGAAATATGACGGAATTCCAGTGAATCAGCTATATAGATCACTAACTTCCGTGTGTAAAACATCCGAAAACAGAACCGATTCTCAAAACGTATTCTGCGGGGATGGAGGACGGCTCTGGGCTTCGCTCCAGGGAATAAGG
>JAHZHF010000162.1 GCA_019420405.1 Clostridiales bacterium | reverse complement strand
TATTTAGTCAATAACATTTCCGGCTGAGAATGCGCAGGAAGCGGAGCGGACGGTTAGAGTATACTTTCTGGGAACATCGAACGGCTGTCCCCTTTTCACAGAATACGTATTGTCAAAACTCCGCTCCGCTTCCGGACTCATTTTGATGAAAAACATTATTGAACTTTATAGCTGCAAAAACCGAGCGCACTCTTGATTTTTGCCATGCACAGTATTATAATGTCAGCAGATAAAAAGTGTAGGGCTGTTTGTCCGGATGAATGGAGGATTCACAATGGAGAAGAAAAATATTGACTGGGAGAACCTTGGGTTTGGCTATATGCAGACTGACAAACGGTATGTGTCAAATTACAAAGACGGAAAGTGGGATGACGGTGTCCTGACTGACGATGCGAGTATTACCATGAATGAGTGTGCCGGAGTGCTTCAGTATGCGCAGACCGTTTTTGAAGGGATGAAAGCATATACGACGGAAGATGGCCGGATCGTTACATTCCGCCCGGATCTGAACGCAGCCCGTATGGTTGATTCTGCGAAAAGGCTGGAGATGCCGGTATTTCCGGAGGACCGGTTTGTTGACGCAGTGGTTCAGACGGTAAAGGCCAACGCGGCTTACGTTCCGCCGTACGGTTCGGGGGCAACGCTGTATATCAGGCCGTATATGTTCGGGATTAATCCGGTGATCGGCGTAAAACCGGCGGATGAGTATCAGTTCCGTGTGTTTACGACTCCGGTAGGACCGTACTTCAAAGGCGGCGCAAAGCCGATCACGATCTGCGTATCGGACTTTGACCGTGCGGCGCCGCATGGAACGGGGCATATCAAGGCGGGGCTTAACTATGCCATGAGCCTTCATGCGATCGTGACAGCTCATGCGAACGGATTTGATGAAAATATGTATCTGGACTCTGCGACGAGAACAAAAGTTGAGGAGACAGGCGGTGCGAACTTTATCTTTGTCACAAAAGACAATAAGATCGTAACTCCACATTCCAATACGATTCTTCCGTCCATTACGAGAAGATCTATTATGTATGTGGCGGAACATTATCTCGGCCTGGAGGTTGAAGAGAGAGACGTATACTTCGATGAAGTGAAAGACTTCGCAGAGTGTGGACTCTGTGGAACTGCAGCAGTGATTTCTCCGGTTGGAAAGGTTGTAGATCATGGAAAAGAGATCTGCTTCCCAAGCGGTATGGAGAAGATGGGACCGACCACACAGAAGTTATACGACACGCTGACAGGTATCCAGATGGGACATATCGAGGCACCGGAGGGATGGCTTAAGGTGATCGAGTAAGAAATTATAAAAGGCAGGCTGCCGGAAGTGAATCTTTGATTCGTCCGGCGGATCTGCCTTCTTTATAATTCAAGACCCACCGTGGGTCTTGGCGCGGGATTCGGGTCAGCTTTAGCTGACATTTTCCTTACCGAGTCCCTGAGCATCCCTACGGAGCGTTTATCAAATGGAGTCTTCCCCCATTTGATAAACTTTTTGAACCCCGGCGGAATGAGGAGGAGCTTTTTCCTGAGTCTACAGGTCAAACAGCATTGTGGCAATGTTGAAATAGATCAGGATCGAGAAGATGTCCACAAGCGTCGTGATCAGCGGCGAAGCCATGATTGCGGGATCTAAATGTACTTTGCTTGCGAAGAGCGGAAGCATGCAGCCGACCATTTTTGAGATAATGACCGTGCCGACCAGAGACAGTGCGATTACCAGGGCAAGGCTGGGATCCTCATACTGGATCATAATCCGGATTCCGTTTGTGACGGCCAGGACAGATCCGACGATCAGAGAAATCCGGAATTCTTTAAATATTACCCGGAAAATATCCTTAAACTTGATCTGTGAGAGGGCAAGTCCGCGGATGATCAGGGTGGAACTCTGAGAGCCGCAGTTTCCGCCTGTGTCCATCAACATAGGGATAAATGACACGAGCAGCGGGATAGCTGCAAATGCATTCTCGTATTGCGTGATGATCGTTCCGGTGATAATTGATGTAAACATCAGGATAAGAAGCCAAGGAATTCTGTTTTTCGCGTGGGTGAATACAGAAGTCTCAAAATAAGTCTTCTCACTCGGGTTGATGGCCGCCATCTTTGTAATATCTTCCGTCGCCTCTTCTACCATAACGTCCATTGCGTCGTCGAATGTGACAATACCGACCATACGCCCGTCTGCATCCAGTACGGGGATGGCGAGGAAGTCGTATTTGGTGAAGAGCTGAGCTACCTCTTCCTTATCTGTATGTGTTCCGACGGATATGATCTCTTTTTCCATAATGTCCCGGATCTGCACATTGTCATCGGTTGTCATCAGATCTTTCGCACTGACGATTCCAATCAGCCTGCGTTTATCTGTGACATAGCAGGTATAGATCGTTTCCTTGTGGATTCCGGTTTCCTTTATATGTGCCATGGCCTCTGCTACAGTCATGGTCTCGCGGATATCTACATATTCCGTTGTCATAATACTTCCGGCGCTGTCCTCCGGATAGTTTAAAAGCTGGTTGATCAGAGCCCGGTCCTCAGGGCTTACTGTATCGAGGATACGGTTTACAAGATTTGCGGGAAGCTCTTCGAGAAGGTCAACCGTATCGTCCATATAAAGGTCGTCGAGAAGTTCCCGGAGCTCTTTCTCTGAAAACATTTCCACCAGGTTGGTCTGCATGGAGCTCTCCATATTGGCGAACACTTCCGCAGCCTTATCCTTGGGAATCAGCCGGAATGCCAGAGCGAGTTCTTTGTCATTAAGTTCTGAGAGAAGGGAGGCTATGTCCACTTCGTTCATTACATCCAGAATGCTCCTCACAGCTTTGAACTGACGCTGCTGGAGGAGTTTTACAAAAATATCTTTGTTCATGATAAATACCTCTCTTTATGTAATTGAATGTTTTAAAGCTGCACAAGTGATAACCGGCACCAGAGTCCATAACCTCACCTCCTTTAACTATGAAAATAAAAAACGCCATTGCCTGAACAATGACGGAACAAACTATCTCATAATAACAGATAATATGAGTTATGCATCGTTCAAGCTTTAGTATCGCAGGGCATATCAATTGCATTAGGCTGCACCTTCACGACACAGCCTGCTGACCATCTTATTGTGTCTCCACAATCTCGCGGCAGCAATCTTCGGGATAGACCCAATCCCTGCGGTAACCTCACCTACCGAATGACGTATTCTGTTTAAGTACGTCGTTATTGTAGACCGGATGAGGGGGATTGTCAAGGAAAAATTACTTGTGACAGAAGGAAATCAGGCGTATACTTCTATCTGGCACGAAAAAATAGTGAGCAGTCAATGTGCAGAGTATAAAAGCGGGAATAAAGGATAAAAGAGGGATCGGATATGGCCGGAATGGGGACAATTATAAATATTGCTGCTATTATAGCGGGAGGACTGATCGGTCTTATATTCAGGAAGGTGATCAGCTCGGGATATCAGGAAACGCTGACGCAGGCGGCGGGAGTGTGCGTCCTGTTCGTCGGCATTGGAGGAGCCATACAGGAGATGATGACTGTATCGGGAAATTCACTGGAGAGCGGCGGGACGATGATGATCGTAGCGAGTTTTGCCATCGGATCTCTGCTTGGAGAGTGGATCAATCTGGAGCTGCGGATGGAGCAGTTTGGAAACTGGCTGAAAGTCAAGACAGGGAACAGCCGGGAAAAACTGTTTGTTGACGCGTTTGTCACAGCGTCGCTTACTGTATGTATCGGGGCAATGGCGGTTGTGGGAGCGATTCAGGACGGTATATCCGCAGACCCATCCACACTGATATTAAAAGCGGTTCTGGATATGATTATTATATGTGTGATGGCCGCATCCATGGGGAAGGGATGTATCTTCGCCGCGATCCCGGTGGGAATCTTTCAGGGAACAATCACGGTTCTTGCCAGGGCGGTTCAGCCTCTTATGACAGAACGGGCGCTGTCCAATCTGTCTCTGACCGGGTCAATGCTCATTTTCTGCGTGGGAGTAAACCTGATCTGGGGAAAGAAGCTGAAAGTGGCAAATATGCTTCCGGCGATCGTGATCGCGGTGATCTGCGCCTTTCTTGGAATTTAGGCAGAGCTATTCCCAGATGGGAGCGGCGGCAGCCGCAATAAGCACAAAGTGCGGTTTTACGACTGGCGCGGGATGAACTGTTACTACAGACAGGGAAAAGAATGAGAAAAGAGGGACATATGGCGGAGAATCTGCTATAATGATCGTGTGATTGCAATCCGGGCCGCGTATTGGCCTGCCCCGCAGCGCGGGAATCACAATACCAGGATGAAAAAAGGAGAAGAGAAGATGGACTATAAAATTAAAGGATTTCAGCCGGAAAAGTTATTTCATTTTTTTGAAGATATCTGCGCGATCCCCAGAGGATCGGGAAACGAGAAGGGGATCAGCGATTTCCTTGTAAATTTTGCAAAAGAGAGGGGCCTGTGGGTTTATCAGGATGACAGCTGCAATGTTATCATCAAAAAAGAGGGAAGCAAAGGGGCGGAAGACAAACCGGCTGTTATGCTTCAGGGCCATATTGACATGGTTTGTGATAAGCGTGCAGGGGTGGAACATGACTTTGAGAAAGATGGAATCGATCTGGTGTTAAAAGACGGCGTTCTCTCTGCGAACGGGACTACACTGGGAGCAGACAATGGTGTTGCAGTTGCCCTTATGATGATGGTGCTGGACGATGAGGAGCTCAAACACCCGCCGGTAGAGTGCGTGTTCACGACAGAGGAAGAGATTGGACTGAATGGTGCGCAGGCGCTGGACAAATCACAGATCAGCGCACGCACGATGATCAATATGGACTCTGAGGAAGAGGGCGTTGCGACAGTCAGCTGTGCGGGGGGGCTCAGAATGGAGCTTACAAGAGAGATCAGCAGAGAGGAGGTTTCCGGAAGCCTTCTGCAGGTGAAGATCGAGGGCCTTCTCGGAGGACATTCAGGAACTGATATCAGCAAAGAGCGTCAGAATGCGAACCTTCTTATGGCACGTATGGTTTCCCGCCTGATGACAGAGACGGACGGAAAACTGGTTACGTTTGCAGGCGGAACAAAGGATAATGCGATCACCAGAGAGTGTGAGGCGTCTCTGATTTATGCGGATGCGGCAGAGGCTGAGAAAGCAGAGCAGATTGCATGTGCTCTTGCAGAGAAAATGGCTGAGGAGATCACGCCTTATGAGGAAGATTTTTCGTGCGAGATTTCCGTGGAAGACAACAGAACCGTACAGGCAGTGCCGGATACGGATGCAAAGGCATTCATTGGAGCGATCCGTCTTGCGCCGAACGGGGTATACAGAAGAAATATGAAGATGGACGGATTTGTCGTAGTGTCTTCGAACATGGGCGTTGTCCGTGCTGATGAGGATAAACTTGTGATCGTAATCTCACCGAGATCTTCCGTGGCATCTCTGCAGGAAGATACGAAAGAGAGATTTATGCTTCTCGGGGAAACGTTTGGCTTTGCAGTAAATTGCAGCGGAGAGTATCCGGGATGGAGCTATGCGGAGGAGTCCAAAGTACGTGAAGTCTTTGCGGAGAGCTACCGTGAACTTTTCGGCGAGGAGTTGAAGATGGAGGCCATTCATGCAGGGCTGGAATGCGGACTGTTCTCAGATGCAATACCGGGACTGGACGCAATCGCTGTCGGACCGACTCTTTATAATGTCCATACACCGGATGAGAATGTTCCGCTTGATTCTTTTGAACGGTTCTACAAACTGCTCAAAGATGTGCTGGCACGTCTGGCAGCATAGCGGATGCAGGAAAAAATAACCGTGAACAGATTCCAGGAGGCGGCATCAGTATGATGCTGCCTTCTGTGACAGAAAGGACAGGCTATGAATCAGTTTTATAACCAGTTGGCTGAAAGATGCAGAGCAAATAGCGCAGAATTTTGGGCGGAGACCGTACTTGAAGGGGAATGTGCAGGGGAAAAACGAATTCTTCTGAATGAGCCGGAAGGTGCTCTTCCGAATGTGGTGATGAAAGATGGTGTCAGAATATTCCGTGAGAGAATCGGAGTCCGCAAAAAGCTGTATATCTGCGGCGGAGGATATGTCTCCATGCCCATTATCCGGATTGGAAAGATGATCGGATTCTCTGTAACGGTTCTGGAAGACAGGCCGAAATTTGCAGACAATGCAAGGGCGGCAGGGGCAGACCAGGTGCTCTGCGAACCCTTCGGAGACGGTCTTGGGCGGATCCCGGGCGATGAGGACTCCTGGTTTGTGATTGTGACAAGAGGACATCGCTATGACACGGAATGCCTTGAATCCATTCTGAAGAAAAGGCATGCTTATGTCGGGATGATGGGCAGCAGGCGCAGAGTAGCCATCGTGAAAGACCAGCTTGCGAAAAACGGGGTGAGCCGTGAGCTTCTGGATAGTGTCCACACGCCCATTGGCCTCAAAATCGGGGCGGAGACTCCGGAAGAGATTGCGGTTTCTGTCATGGCTGAGATCATCCAGGTAAAAAGCAGCAGAGGCAGTTCCGGGGGATATTCAGAGGAGATTCTTAACGGGCTGGTATCAGAAGACGGTCGAAAAAAAACGGTGGCAACGATTATTTCAAGAAAAGGATCGGCGCCGCGGGGAATCGGTACCAGAATGCTGATCTATGAAGACGGCATGACAGTGGATACGATCGGCGGCGGATGCGTCGAGAGCGAGATCATCCAGAAAGCCCTTCTCATGATGCGGTCCGGAAGTCCGGAATTTCAGCTCTGCCGCGTGGATCTGACAACGGATGCGGCGGAAGATGAGGGGATGGTCTGCGGAGGCGTCGTGGAAGTGATGCTGGAATTGGTGCAGAGCAGCTATAAAGTTCAATAACTCCCGTATGAAAAACATCCGAAAACAGGGGCGATTCTCAAGACGTATTCTGCGGGGATGGAG
>JAHZHF010000161.1 GCA_019420405.1 Clostridiales bacterium | reverse complement strand
GCGTTTGTCAGTCTGTTTAGTCAGTAACACTTCCGTCTGGGAATGCGCGGGAAGCAGGAGGAATATATTTAACAGAATTTCTTTTTCACAAGCCCTGCAAGATAGTCAGCCGTACCGTCCACTCCAAGATAACTGCTGTTCACGAGAAGATCTGTGTGATCGAAATCATAGGGGAGATAACGGGTAAAGTGCATATGATATGCCTGTCGCGCCTTGTCCACCTCCGCCATCATTTTTTTCGCTTCCCCCGGATCCATGTGCAAATTTTCCACACAGTTCTTAAACCGCTGTTCTCTGGGCGCATAGATGAATACACGCAAAAGCCGGGGATGATTGCGCAGAATATAATCCGAACACCGCCCTACAATAATACAGTTTTCCCTGTCAGCCAGTGTTGCAATGATTCTGCGCTGCGTCTCGAAAATCTCCTCCTGCACATCCGTTGTGCCATTTCCAAGCGGAAATTTCATGCTGAAATAACTTGATTTTGCGCTTTCTTCTTCATCGCTGATCACAGAAACCGGCATGTTCATCTCTTTGGCCACAGTATCGACAATGTCGCGGTCATAATACTCAATCCCAAGTATCTCAGACATTTTCCGTGCGACCTGTCTGCCCAGGCTTCCAAACTGTCTGTTGATTGTAATAACGTAATTATCCATGTGCTGACCTCCTCTATATCTTTTTTAATGCTTTTTCATAAGCTTCCAGAGTAATATCAATCATGTCATCCGTATGCGCGGTACACATGTTATAGCGGTTGCAGGGCTTGTTATAGATTCCCTCCGTCAGTAATGCATAATCTGCTTTTTTACGTGTAATAAAATCTGACTTCTGCAAATCCCGGTAAGTTTTAATATCATCCAGTTCAGAAATAACAACATTAAACATGGATCCAAGACCGGGAGTCAGGACATGGATTCCGTGCTCTGCGTATATGCTCCGTATGCCCTGTTTCAGGCGTTCTGTCCGCTCGAGCAGGCTTTCAAATTCTCTCTCGAGTATGCGGATCGTTTCCAGGCCGGCGTTTAAGATCAGGGGATGCCCGTTATATGTGCCGCTGTGATATAAAACATCCGCCGCGCCCGCTGTATTTGAATGATCAAAGATATCTGATCCCTGCGGCGCTGCCATAGACATGATGTCCTTCCGTCCGCCTACGATGCCGATCGGGAATCCGGCGCCGATCACTTTGCCCAGGGCGGTCAGATCAGGTTTTACATGATAGTACTCCTGCGCTCCGCCAAGTGACACCCGGAATCCGGTCTTTACTTCATCCATGATCATCAGGATGCCGAGCCTGGCTGTCAGTTCACGGATACCGGTCATGAATTCTTTTGCCGCGGGGATGGTTCCTCCAAATACAGGTTCCATAATAACAGCGGCAATCTCATCCTTCTGCCCGGTAAGGATTTCCGTGCAGGCCTCCAGGTCATTAAACGGAAGTACCACAGTATCCTCCAGATTTTTATCGGAAAGTCCTCTGGATTCCGGAATTGGGATGGGGCGGCGCGGATCTCCGGCTTTGCCGACATCCGGATTGACGCTTACCAGCACTTCATTATAGCCGCCATGGTAATGTCCTTCGAATTTCGCGATTTTATATTTCCCCGTATACGCATAAGCCGTGCGGATACACAGCAGGGTCGCCTCCGTTCCGGAATTCGTATAGCGGAGCAGTTCGATGCCCGGGAAATGGTCTTTGATTTTCTCCGCGAAGATATACTCCAGTTCATGAGGCGTACCGTACAACGCAGTCCCGTGAACATCAATATACCGCCGGACCGAATCAAAGATCTCTTTCCTCCCGTGCCCAAGAATCAGCGGTCCGTAAGACAAAACATAGTCCACATACCTGTGTCCGTCGAGGTCTGTAAGCCAGGCCCCGTGCCCTTCTTTCATGAAAAGGGGAAACGGCTCAAAGAATTTAATATTCGCGGTAATCCCGCCCGGAATGTCACAGCAGGCCTTCTTATACGCCTCAAAAGAAGCCGGGTTATTCTTCTTATATTCATCCTGCAGCATTTCAAGTGTCATAGCAGCACCACTCCTTTGGTCTTTATTTACCGACATTATATTTCCGGCATTATTTAATGTCAATAATTTTTTCAAAAAATATTTTATGAAAAATACTTAATCATTCTTGCAAAGTATGATACAATGGGACTGGAAGAAACAGAGAAAGGAATAACGGTACAGCTATGGGAAAGAAAACGGTAAACGAACTCATCGTAGAGAAATATGAGAAAATGAGCAAGACCCAGAAAAAAATCGCAAATTTTGTCCTGCAGAATGTTACAGCGGCTTCTTACTGCAATATCCAGCAGCTCGCCCGGGCCGCCGGAGCCAGTGAGGCGAGCATTCTGCGCTTCTGCACTTTTCTGGGCTTTAAGGGATTCCCCGAATTTAAAAGTGAAATGCAGCAGGCGGCAAAGGAGCAGATGACAATGAAGGACCGCCTGAAGATTTCTTATCAGGCATATGACGAGAAGGAAGCCGGAATCGCGGAAATCTTCCGGCAGGATATCAACCGGATCGAAAGTACGCTTGGCCAGCTCGATATGGATATGTTTTTTGAGGCATGTCAGAAAATTATACTGGCGGATAAAATCTACATTATCGCATCACGAAGCGCGGCAGCCCTCGGGCTTTTCTTCCAGTATTATCTCAATATGATACTTGGCAATGTTGAACTGATAACCGGTCTGGACTGCCATGCAGACCTGCTGTGCAAAGTCTCAGCTAATGATATGGTTATCGGGATTACCTTTAGCAGGTATTCTTCGATAACAGATAAAATGTTCCGTTATGCGGCGCAAAGAGGCGCTGTTACAATGGCCATAACCGATTCTCTTGTCTCTCCGATTGTAAAAAAAGCAAAATACAGTTTCCTTACCGAGACGGCAATGCCCACTTATATTGACTCTTTTGTAGCGCCTCTGACACTGATTAACGCCATACTGACCGAGATCGGACGCAACCGTAATATCGAACTGGAAAACAGGCTGAACCAGCTCGAAGCTTTCAGCAACGAGTTCGAAATATTTGAATAAAAATTTTTCTTTAAATTAAAAAGCGAAAAATAATTTGCATTTTGTCTTGACAAATACAAGCGGGAACGTTATGATAGTCCCATCAGAAAACCATACGAAGACGTAGGTGCCGTAAAAGCATCTGCGTCTTTTTGTTTTTCAGACAGATAAGGAGGAGCTAAGTCACAACCACCACTTCAAGTGGTGGTTTGGGTTGGCCCTCATAAGGGCCGGTTACATGCTCGCCCAAAAGGGCGGGTGTCGCAAGCGTTGTTACTGGTCCGCTTATAAAGCGGTACTACTTGAATCTTCTTTTCTTGATTCTTCTGCCTGTTCTCTTATATATTTCTTTATTGCGTCTTCTGTAATATTACCAATTGTTGAAACGTAATATCCTCTGGCCCAGAACGCTTTATCCCATTTGCTCTGCAATTCTGGATGTCTATCATATATCATTAATGTACTCTTCCCCTTTAAGTACCCCATAAATTTTGAAACACTATACTTCGGCGGAATCGCTACGCTTAAATGTATATGATCTGCACATACTGCGCCATCTATGATATCCACTTCCTTATATCTGCATAATGTAGAAATTATGTCTCGTATGTCAGCTCTTAATTTTCCATACAATATTTTCTTTCGATATTTCGGAATAAAAACGATATGATACTGGCATTTCCAACTCACATGTGATAAGCTCTTTTTGTCCATTTGGGACCGCCTCCTATACTAATTTTTGAGTTTGGCTTGCGACACCATTCTCATTTTAGCATAGGAGGCTTTTTATTGACATCCTACACGCTCCTGCTTACTCCATTCTCCCCAGCATAGCTGGGGGATTAGCTCTTTCATTTATGAAGAGAAAAATATTCAGTTTATTTATGGTATCGGTTATCGGGGCATCCTGCCTGGCAGGATGCGGAACCGGCTCATCTGATGATTCCACCGGAAGCACACAGTCTTCACCGGAAGACGGCACACAGACCTCAGAGTCTGCGGCGGGCGGAGATTATGAAGGTTCACTTGAGGGCGTAACACTTGCCGTCGGATGTGATACCAGTTTTGTTCCATTCTGTTTTCCGGATGACAACAGCGATTACACGGGTTTTGACATTGATCTGCTCGATGCGTTCAGCGATTATCTTGGATTTGACTACGAACTGCAGCCAATGGATTTCACGGCGCTTCTCATGTCAGTTCAGTCGGGACAGACGGATATGGCCATGGCCGGGATTACCATTACGGAGGAACGCCAGGAGGTTATGGATATTTCAGATCCATATTACGATGCGGGCCTTCAGATTTTTGTCAGGGAGGATGATTCAGGAATATCAGAAATCATTTCTGTGGGGAAGGGAACAGAATTATTTTGTCCACGGCAGCCGCATATATGAGCCGGTTGAGACTTCGCTTGGGAAGCTGGGAATTCTGATCTGCTATGATATCGAATTTCCCGAACCGAGCCGGATTCTGGCGCTAAAGGGCGCAGATATAATTATTGTCCCCTCTGTCTGGAGCATCCCGGCAATGAATCGGTGGCAGATCCAGCTGCCGGCAAGAGCGCTGGACAACACAGTATTTGTCCTTGGGGTAAATACCGTAAAAGAGGGATCCGGCGGCTGTTCCAAAGTTGTATCCCCCCTCGGAGCGATTCTGGCCGAAGCACCCCCCCTGTCCGAAGAAGTGCTGATATCCGATATCGATCTTGATGAAATCCGGCGATCCAGGGAAAACATTCCTTATCTCAGGGAATACGACAGCAGCCTGTCACCAGATCCTGAATTGAAAAGAGAGTCATAATATTTTAGCGCCGGTGCATACCGGCGCTGAAATTCTCTGTATTTCATCTAAAATTCTTTGCGCCCGATAATATGCCTGCTGCACGCATAGGATATCCCCACTGCCACAGCAGTAATCAGCACAATCAACGCAATGAAACCTGCGTTCCCGAGTCTGGTCAAAAATTCAACGCCGCTCTGCACGATAAAGTCCGGCAGATATTCTGCGAGCTGAATCCCTCCGAATATAAGGATACAGCACACAATGATCATAATCATATTGACATACTTAGCCTTTTCCGCCTCAAATTTCAGTCTGACCGGAAGCATGACACTGACAAATATCCAGGAGATGAAAATATAAACCGAGCATTCCCCGAACCATTCCAGCGGATTTGAAAGCCTGTGTCTCGCAGCCATGAGCGCTGTGCCTATGGTCACGCCAACCAGCCATGCTGTACATGTGGAAATGAATCCGAACACATACTTTTCATTCACATAACCTTTCCGGGTAACCGGAAGTGTCATCAGGAACAGATAACAATTGTCATATTCATCATAACTGACCGTAGTAGCCGTAAAAAACGAAAATATAATTGTAATATACGATACAATAAACGACGGGCTTGACAGGTCCGCAAGACTCATAATCATGGCCACCACAATCAGCATCAGAAACAGCGTTCGCCCCTGATTCATCAGAAGCCTCAGATCTTTAACCAGCATTCCCTTCATAACTCTTTCCCTCCGCTCATCATTGTAATCACTTCATCCAGGTTTCCTTTTTCTACTACCAGTTCCGGATAATTTTCCATATAATACTGTCTCTGGTTCGTCAGGCATGCATAACCGAACATCTCTTTCTTTACTCTCAGGATGTGCTCCTTATCCAGTCCGGCGAACTGCCTTTCGTCAGCCTTAACCAGCCCGTATTCATTCAACAGAGTATCCGTCTCCTCATGCAGGATGATCTGACCATCATGGATCATATAGATATCGTCGCAGAGCCCCTCCAGATCCGAAGAAATATGAGAGCTGATCAGGATGCTCCTGTTCTCATCCGCCTCCATGGCTTCCCGCAGCAGATCCAGCACCTCATTTCTCGTCATCACGTCAAGCCCTGTCGTCGGCTCATCCATCAGGAGAAAGGATGCGCCGTGAGTGACAGCAACAAGAACTTTGAGCTTCGCCTTCATTCCCGTGGAGAACTCTTTGATATATTTATCCTGTGGCAGTTTAAGTTTTCCACAGAGTCTCAGAAATCGGCCTTTCTCAAACGCCGGATACATAGCCGCCAGAACGGGGACGATATCCTTTATCTTAAGATAGCCGCTGAATCCGGACTCTGCCAGGGCAGCCCCGATCTTCTCCTTTTCCTTTTCTGTGAGCTCGGCCGGAGCTTTCCCCATCAGAGAGATCTTACCTCCGTCGCTTGAAATCAGGCCCAGCACAGATTTAAAAAGCGTCGTCTTTCCTGCGCCGTTCTCACCGACAAGACCGGTAATTCTTCCCGGCTCCACCTTCATCGTACAGTTCAGCGTAAAATCACCGTAGTTTTTAACCAAACCGTTTACTTTCAGCATTTTCTAGTCCTCCATAATCAATTCAAATAACTCCCGGATCTCCATATCCGAAAGGCCGCACCTGCGTCCCTTCTCTACTGCTTTCTCCAGATCAGCCTCCACTTCGCGCTTCTGTTCCTCCAGCATACGCTCCGGATTCGCGGCTGCCACATAAGTTCCTTTGCCGTGGACCGTAACTGTATAGCCTTCCTGCTCAAGATTATCGTATGCCTTCTTGACAGTCAGAGCGCTGATGCGAAGTTCCTTTGCAAGAGTACGGACAGAGGGGAGTATGTCATTTTCATTCAGATCTCCTGCCGTGATCAGGGCCTTGATCTGATCCATTAGCTGTTCATAGATCGGTACCATCGATGAACTGTTGATTATAATCTTCATAATTGTCCTCCTCTTGCAAACAGTATATAACAGTATATAACTGTTGTCAACTGTTATATACTGTTTGCTTCAAATTTTTATTCCACATCAGCTATTTAGTTCACTAACACTTGCCGTCTGAAACGTTCGGAAACGGGCGTGGA
>JAHZHF010000160.1 GCA_019420405.1 Clostridiales bacterium | reverse complement strand
CCGCAGAATACGTCTTGAGAATCGTCCCTGTTTTCGGACGTTTTTCATACGGGAGATAATGAACTAAATAGCTGATCCCCCCTACCTTTTCTCCGCATACCGATACTCCAGCGCCCCGCTGGCCGCGATCTGCCCTATTCCCGTCACATCCGGATTCACGAGATTACAGCTCTGCATCCCATAAAGGGGAATAACATAGAACTGCTCCCCCACCGCATACAGCTCCGCCTCATGCATCAGTTCCATGCGGGTCTTCGCATCTGTCTCTGTCTGCGCTCTGAGAACCAGCGAGTCATACTCCTCATCCGCTATATTGCTGCAGTTATAGGTACTGTTCGAGAGAAGCATGGAAAGATAGGTATCCGGATCTGCGAAATCCGCCGTCCAGTTCATCCGGCACAGCTCGAAATTCTTCGCATGACGGTCCGAATAATTCGTCTGGAGTTCCTGCGCCTGGAGATTGATGTCAATATTCAGATTCTGCTTGAGCTGTTCCTTGATTACCTGCGCTGTGTCAGAATCCATTTCAAGCGTCGGATATTTGTATGTGAGAACAGGGAATCCCTCGCCGTCCGGGTATCCCGCCTCTGCCAGGAGCCTTCTCGCCTCCTCCACATCTTCCTCAAAGGGCTGTGCTGCTCCATCTACAAAGTATTCTCCCGTTGTTTTGTCCGTCATATATTTTGATACAAGATTATACGTGGGGCTCGTATCTTTCCCCACAGCCGAGCAAAGCTCCTCCCGGTTGATTGCCAGGCTGATCGCCTTTCTCACCCGGACGTCGTCGAGAGGCTCCACGTCCAGGTTCGGATAGATATATCTTGTCGCAATCAGATCCGTAACCATCAGATCCTCCGATCCTTCGTACCGTTCCATCACTTCCGACTGAAGGGAGGTTGCTACGTCTACCTCTCCGGCCTCATATGCATTTGCCATGGACTGCTGGTCGCTGAAAAAGCGGTATACAATACGGTCCAGTTTGATCTCATCTGCATCCCAGTAATTTTCGTTTTTCTCCAATGTCAGCGACTGTTCCGGTACATATTCCGTCATCTTAAACGGCCCGTTCGCCAGGCTGGTTTCCGGATTTTTATCCCATCCGTCCGATACGGACTCCGCATATTTTTCATTGGAAGGCATATAGACCGGAAGGCGCAGAAGATCCAGGAAATAAACACAGGGGGCGTTCAGATGAAAGATGATTGTATTATCATCCGGCGTCTCGACTCCGAGTTCATCCATGGATTTCTCTCCATTATATATTTCCTCCGCATTTTCAATATGGAAGAGATAGTTTGCATACCCGCTCCCGCTGACAGGATCCAGGGCACGTGTGATTGTATTCAAAAAGTCTTTTGACGTCACCGGACTGCCGTCTGACCAAAGCCCGTCCTCCCTTAAATGAAATGTCCACAGTGTATAATCCTCGTTTACTTCATAAGACTCCGCCGCCCGGTATATGATCTCCCCGTTCTCGTCAAACGTCACCAGCTCGTCCAGAGCACTGGCCGAATAAGACAAAAAGGTCAGTGCGATAGATCCGGCCGGGTCCATGGTGCCGGTATCGCTGCTGACCGCGACTGTGAGTGTACCGTTTTCATCTTCCGGCGCACTCTGCTATGCACAGCCTGATATGGTTCCCACGACAATGGAAACCATTACGGCTGCACATAATATTGTTTTCAGGCCTCTAAACCTTCCGCTTATCCTTCTGTTTTTCACGCTTCCTCCTTCATCCTTTCCCGCACAAAAGCCGCTTACAGATTTTCCGAATCCAAAAGGATGGTAAAAGGCCCGTCATTAACCAGGCTGACCTCCATCTCCGCTCCAAACCGCCCGGTCTGCACCTCAGGTACGGACTCCCGGCACAGTCTGATAATATATTCATAAAGCGCGTTCGCGTGATCCGGATGTCCCGCTTCCGTGAAACTGGGCCTGTTGCCCCTCCTGCAGTTTGCATAAAGGGTAAACTGAGAGACGAGCAGAAGGCTCCCTCCCACATCGGCCAGGGAGAGGTTCGTCTTTCCCTGTTCATCTTCGAAGATCCGAAGCCCGATCATCTTCCTTACCAGGCGGTCTGCCTCCTTCTCCGTATCACTGTCCGAAACTCCAATCAGTACAAGGTACCCTTTTCCGATTTCTCCGATTGTCTCTCCCTCTGTCTTCACCGAAGCTTCTTTCACTCTCTGTATTACAAATCTCATATTTCCTATTCTCTTTCTTCTGTTTTCTTTTCTCCCACTCTGAGCTGTATCATGGCAATCACTGCTGCCAGAAGCGGAACCGACGCCAGTATCATGACCATGAGCAGCAGGTCGGGGAGAACATTGCTCTCCCATTCAGCCAGGGCTGTTCCGAACAGGTTAAATACAGAGTGGAATACCATCGGAATGATAAGACTCTGATACCTGTGGGCCAGATAGCCGAGCAGGAAGCCTGCAAGAGCCGCGTAAATTCCCTGGATCAGATTCATGTGATACACACCGAATAAAACCGCCTGGATCAGATTCGCCGCGACAAACCCTGCCCCTGCTCTCCTTAAATATCCGTAGATCATCCCTCTGAACACGGTTTCCTCCATAAGAGGCGCAAGGATCAGTGTGGAAACCGCCCAGAGCAGCGAGTAATCCGAAAGTCCCGATGTCTCCACCATCTCCGTATAATTCCTCATGGCGGATGGAAGAACCAGACTTACCGCTGTCATGAGAAACGAAACTGCATGGTGGGCAAAGAATGCCGTCGGAATCATCCACAGAAAACTCACCGGAGTAAGCTGCTTCGTCTGGCTTTTCCAGAACGCCTTCCCCCCGCGTTTCTCCACAAAAGCGAAATAATACCACAAAAGAAGGGGCACTGTCGTGATCATATAAACCAGAACAATGTACAGATTAATATTGTCAAACAGAAAGTAATATGCGCGCCCGCTCCCGCTATATCCGTCGAGAACAGCTCCCGCGGCCGCTGTAGCAACGGTGATCAGAATACTGCTCCCGTTCATCATCACCATCACGGCTGCAAAAACGAGAAGTGCCATCGCGTAATTGCTGTAATTTCTGTATTTTCCGGATTCTCTCATTATATCATCTCCTGTTCTCACGATAAACACCGCGAATGTCCGGGACACTATTTCCCGGTGTTCATCTCTGCTGCCTGTCACGGCGCAGCATCTGCTCCGCCTTTCCCTTGATTCTCTGGAGTGCATTATCAATTGACTTGGGACTTTTCCCCAGAATCTCTGCGATCTTCTTATAATCCGTTCCCATCAGATGAAGATACAGCACATGACTTTCCAGCGGGCTTAACCTGTCTTTTAAGTTCTCCACAAATGCCTCTGTGTATTCCCTGCCGAAATACAATGCCTCCGGATCGTTGTCTATGTCTGATTCGATGGTGTCGATCAGGGGCATCTTTTTTCCGTCCTGTCCCTCCTCGCTTTCCTCATAAAGCGAAATATAAGAATTCAGCGGAAGATGCTTCTTCCGCCTTGACGCTTCAATCGCGCTGTACATCTGCCGGGACACACACAGCTCTGCAAAACTGGCGAAAGACGCCCCCTGCGCGGCATCATAGTCCCGCACAGCCTTGATCATACCGATCATTCCCTCCTGGATCAGATCCTCGGTTTCACCTCCCAGAAGGTACATTGCCCGCGCCTTCCTGCGCACCATCGGTTTATATTTATTCATAATATAATCCATGACCTCGCGGTTTCCCGACCTGATCTCCTCCATCAGCTGCTCATCTGTCAATCGGTCATATCTGTTCATATCTTCACCGTTCCATCCTCTGCCTCACGACTTCATATGCAAGGATACCGCCAGCCACTGAGGCGTTCAGAGAATTGATCTCGCCTTTCATCGGAATTCCTGCGACAAAGTCACACTTCTCTTTCACCAGCCGGCTCACGCCTTCTCCCTCACTGCCGATGACCAGGCCGATCGGGCCGGTCAGATTCAGGCGGTACATCGTCTCCCCGTCCATATCCGCACAGGCAAACCAGAGCCCTTTCTTTTTCAGTTCGTCCATCGTTTTTGCCAGATTCGTCACCTTTGCCACCGGCGTATAGTTCAGGGCGCCGGCCGATGTTTTCGCCACCACGGCTGTAAGCCCCACGGCTCTTCTTTTCGGTATGATAACCCCGTGAGCTCCGGCGATATTCGCAGTACGGATAATCGCTCCGAGATTGTGCGGATCTTCAATCCCGTCGAGCAGGATCAGGAAAGGATCTTCCCCTCTCTCTTCCGCCAGTTTGAGCATATCATCCACTTCCGCGTACTCATAGGCCGCCGCATAAGCGATCACTCCCTGATGCTTCCCTGTCTGGGAGATCTGCGCCAGGCGCTCCTTTTCCACAAAATTAAGGATCGCGCCATGCTTCTTCGCCTCCCGGACAATCGTGCGCACCGGGCCGTCCTGACATCCATCCAGCACGAACACCTTGTCGATCGTACGCCCGGAACGGAACGCCTCCAGGACCGCATTGCGCCCCTCGATCAGAAGGGAATCCTGCGCATCCTGCATATTTTGAGTATCCTGCTTCATCTCTCTGTCCTTTTTCCGGTTTGTTTCTTTATTCTTTTCCTGCATTCTCTGTCTCCCTCTGCTTCTTTGCATCTGCCGCGCGCATACTCTCCAGGCCGATCTCCACAAGTTCTGTAATACGCCCGTACTCTCCGCTCAGATACAGGTATCCGATGAGCGCCTCAAATCCGGTGGCGCGGCGGTAATCTGTGATCGACTGGTTCTTTGCCGGGGATACACTTCTTGCATTCCTCCCCCTCCGGTATACCGCGTGTTCCTCCGCTGTGAGGACTTCCTGCATGGCCCGCATCATAAACGACTGAGCCGAGGCCTGCACGTAATGGCTTGTCTCCTCGTGGAGCTTGTGTACCTGACGGTTCCCGCCCCCTGTCACCATGAGCTTGATGATCAGGTCGAACACACAGTCGCCAATGTAAGCCAGCACCAGGGGCGAAGCCGTCTTCGGATCTGTCGGCTTCATCCCCGGCATCCGGGACATATAATACTCGAAACTGTTCTCTATGCTTTTCTCCATTTTACTCCTTCTCTCGTATCCTCCAGGATGATTCCCTTTGCGAGAAGTTCATCTCTGATCTGGTCAGCCAGCGCGAAATTTCTTTCCTTTCTCGCTGCCTGCCGCTTCTCGATCATCTCTTCTATATCAGCGTCAAGCATCTCTTCCTCTTTCTCCACGATGATCCCCAGCACGTCCGCCAGAGTCTTAAGGCGTCCGAAAAGACTCTCAAGATATTCTTTTGATTTTGATCCGTCCGCTGTCGTATTAATATATTTCACAAGGTCAAATACTGCCGCAATCGCATCTGCCGTATTAAAATCATCGTCCATAGCACGCTCAAACGCAGCCACATATTCCTCTGATTTCGTAAACAGCTCCTGCTCCTCCCCGGTCATCTTCTCTGCCTGCGCGTTCGAAGAGAGGAACTTCAAGTTCTGCGCCGCTGTCACGATACGGTCCAGACCGTTCTTTGCCGCTTCCATCAGCTCAGCACTGAAATTGAGCGGGCTTCTGTAGTGAGCGCTCAGCATAAAGAAACGAAGTACCTGCAGATCATATTTCTCGCTGATCTCACGGACAGTAAAGAAGTTGCCCAGAGACTTTGACATCTTCCGGTTATCAATATTGAGGAATCCGTTGTGCATCCAGTATTTTGCAAATGTCTTGCCGTTCGCTGCCTCACTCTGGGCGATCTCATTCTCGTGATGCGGGAAGATCAGATCCTCGCCCCCTGCGTGGATGTCGATCTGCTCACCCAGATATTTCTTCGACATCTCAGAACACTCGATGTGCCAGCCCGGTCGTCCCTCGCTCCACGGAGATTTCCATGCCGGCTCTCCCTCTTTCTTCGGTTTCCAGAGAACGAAATCGAGTGGATCTTCCTTCTCATCCTCTCCGGTCACAAGAAGCGCTCTTCCACCGGACTGCAGGTCGTCCAGATTCTTATGGGAAAGCTTCCCGTACCCCTCAAATTTTCTCGTGCGGTAATATACCGTGCCGTTCTTCTCGTAAGCATATCCTTTATCAATCAGCGTCTGGATCATATCCACCATACCGCAGATCTCCTCGGTTGCAAGGGGATTCTTTGTGGCCGGCTTAATGTTCATCGCCTCCATATCCTTCTTGCACTCCGCAATATAACGCTTGGAAATTTCATCGGCAGTCACGCCTTCCTCAACCGCTTTCTTGATGATCTTATCATCCACATCTGTGAAATTGGATACAAAATTTACATCATATCCCTTGTACTCAAAATACCGTCTTACAGTGTCAAAGGCGATCATCGGGCGCGCGTTACCGATATGAATGAAATTATACACGGTCGGACCGCACACATACATTTTTACCTTTCCTTCCTCAAGCGGAACAAATTCTTCTTTTCTCTTTGACATCGTATTATAAATCTTCATCATATTCTCCTTTCTTCTCAATACATCTCAAATCCTTCACAAGTCTTCTAAGCTCGCCGTGAAGCCGGATATTCTCCTCCTGGAGCTTCCGGATATCCTCCAGAACCGGGTCGGGCAGATGGATCTGATCCATATCCTGCCGCGGCACCTTTTTATTATCCATGCGGACGATTCTTCCCGGAACCCCAACTACAGTACAGTTGGGCGGAACCTCCTCAAGCACCACAGAACCCGCTCCGATCTTGGAATTCTCGCCGATCGTAAACGATCCCAGAATTTTAGCTCCGGCGCTGACCATGACATTGTCTTCAAGGGTAGGATGCCTCTTCCCCTGTTCCTTTCCGGTTCCTCCCAGGGTCACCCCCTGATAGAGTGTCACATTATCCCCGATAATCGTGGTCTCACCTATGATCACTCCGCTTCCGTGGTCAATGAACAGCCCTTTTCCGATCGTCGCTCCCGGATGAATCTCAATTCCGGTCTTCCTTGCCGCCCTCTGGGAAATCCACCGGGCCAGAAA
>JAHZHF010000016.1:12673-27134 GCA_019420405.1 Clostridiales bacterium | reverse complement strand
ACCTCCTGTGCGTCCATATAGGCTTCCTTTACACTTAAAATTATGCACTCCAACGTGCAGAACCGTACTCCACATTATGGCGGTATTTTTTTGCATTCTTGCCGCGAAGATATACTGCAGTCCGCAGTACGGCTCCGCATACCAGTCCTACGCACAGATCAACCGGATGCATACTCGGAAGAGGATTCCTGAATGCCGCCGGAATTGTTCCGAACAGTGCAAGGATTTTTTCCGAAATATCCGTCCCTGCCGCCAGTCTCCATGCTTCCCCGAGATTCGTAGCCAGAAGTCCGAGAATCACGTAGGGAATATTCAGAATCACAAGGCGTTTTATCTCTTTCGTATTCATCATCTTCCACGCTCCTGTATCTTCTCCCGTACTTTTCTCGGGATTTCCGCGGCCAGAGCTTTGAACTTCTGAAGCTGTGCAAGTACACTCGGTCTGCTCCGTTTCTTCATAATCTTCGCACTGTATGCTTTGTGAACCGATGTCAGTGCATCTGCATCCTTTGCTTTAAAGAAAATGGTATATCTGGGTGGCTGTACGGACTTATCCTTTGTCACAGCAAAATCAACGCCGTACCGTCTGGCAATCCGCTCAAAATCCCTGATTCCGGATTTAGCAATATCCACACTGCTCACACCCTGATTCTGCCGGATCAGCTGCTTCACCGTCTGCTTTCCGTGGATCGGCGCAGCTTTTTTTGCCGTTTTATCTGCTGCTTTTCTCGCTTTCACTTTTCCGCAGTGCTGCAGGTATTTCCTGATCCCGCTGCAAATTGCCCGTGCCGTCAGTTTTGTCGTAGTGATTGCAAGATTGACCGACCTGTTTTCAACTTCTTCCTGCAAGCGTTATCCCCTCCCTCTTTCATTTGAAATTCAGCGGTCCATTGATTTCTGATCATAGTGAAGATGTCCGGCAAAAACTTTTGCATGGCTGCGGATACGGATCATCCCTTCTTTCTGCAAATGTTCTGCTTTTCCATGCCCCGCATCATTCAGATAGAGACGCATCTTGTCCCCCTTGTTTCCCCACGGGGAATCATCTGATACAACATCAAATATGATCATATGCCTTGTATCATCTGCAAAACGGCTCAGATCCATATAGTCATGCCCCTTGTAGTTCTTCGCCCCTGCCTGTATCCTCATTTCTTCAATCCGTTCTCCGATAGTCTTTCCCATTGCCAAACACCTGCTTTCTTGCCCATCTGTCTAAATCCGGATGGCAGGAAAATCCTCGCTGCCTGTACTGAGCATAACGGTTCTTTCCTCGATATCATTCAGGAGATCTTCTACCATATCCGGGTCAATATAAACCTCATGCTTCTCCGAATCATACCCATAGAGTGCAGCATCGCCGACCAGATATTTTTCTTCTCCCAAAGTCAGCACTTTTCTGTGATTGTACTCGAGCATGACCGTGAGATATGATGCGCACAGTATCTGCACGCGTTCATCATAATCGGTATGGTTCTTATAAAATTCGTCCTCAGCCATCAGCCGCGGCTCTTTTCCCGGAACAACCGCCATCACAACTCCATTCATGGTTTCTTTTTTGGCGTTTCCATCGGAATCATTTTTGTCATCTTCTGCGGTCAGATCATCCAGATAATCGCTGACAAAAGAAAGCGCCGCTTTGACCTCTTCACTGTCATCATCCCCATAGCATCTTTTCAAGCTGTCCAACACTCTGCTTACCTGTTTCGGATCATCCGATAATACGGGAACAAATACATTCGTACCACCTGTTACATAGATTGTAAAATTGTTATCGCTCATTCTTTCTCCTTTTTCTGCATAAATAAAAGCACCATTCTCTGGTGCCCTTTCTTTCTACCGTTCCTGATTTCTCTGTCTCTTTTTTTGCCACTGCTCCAACAGCCGGATAATCGTATCTTCCATCTGCTTCGGTGTATATGATTTTGGAAAATACTTTTTCAGTACATCATTCCTAATCGTGATCCGGTCAAGATCTCCCTTTTTCACTTCATCCATAATATCGCACATGGCATTAAGCGTACACTCACCGGACTGGCTGAGCTTTTTCACTCTCTGCGCCTGCGAAAGCGACGGAGTCGCCTGTGCATATTCCATCGCTTCTAAAAACTGCTCCTGTTCCTCTTTTTTCAGGTAAGACAACTCCACTGCCGGATTGAAGGCCAACTGCTTATGATCCACCATATCCAGAAGCTGCGGAATCAGTTCCGTAAGCCGGATGTACCGCTGCACCTGCCTGCCGCTCTCACCGGATTTTTCTCCCACAATATCCGCTGCTTCCAACTTCCCGACAACTTGTCGGGAAGTTAAATCCGACCGTTCCCCCCGATGTTTTACCGCTTCCAATTTCATCTTATAAGCAAATGCTCTCTCACTGGGAAGAATGTTTTCACGCTGAAGATTCGCATCGACCATCAGGATTATGGCTTAGTCATCGTCCATCTCCCGGACGATCACCGGCACGGTTTCCTTTCCCGCCAGTTCTGCGGCATGATGTCTCCTGTGCCCAGATATGATCTCATATCCGCCCTCCGGATCAGGGCGTGCGATCAGCGGCGTAACAACTCCAAGTGTCCGGACGCTCTCCACCGTCTTATCCATCTCTTCATTGTCCAGTACCTTGAACGGATGCCCCTCAAAGGGATGCAGCTCTTCCAACGGGATTTCCTGCACGTGTTCCTGCCCTGCCTCCGTCCGGCTCTGTTCCGTAGAAAATATATCATCGTAACTGCTCAAGCTGACGTTTGCGCCTTTTCTCGGCATTCTGCAGCACCTCCTTTGTCAGCACACGGTACGCCTCCGCTACTTTTCCTTTCGGGTCATGCCTGAAAATACTTTTCCCTTCCGCGCTGATTTCTTCCGCCCGGACAGAGCGGGGAATATCCGTCTGGTATACTTTCAGTTTTCCCCCGTAATTCTCCCGGATCAATGCACTGATATCCTTTGCATAGTTCGTCCTGCTGTCCACCATTGTCAGAAGGATTCCTTCAATCCGAAGTTTCGCATTGATCTGTCGCTTCACTTTGTTTACAGTCTGCAGCAACTGTTCCAGTCCCTTTGCCGGAAGATACTGAGCCTGAACCGGAATGATTACATTGTCAGCAGCTGCAAGCGCATTGATCGTCAGCATTCCCAGAGAAGGCATACAGTCCAGAAGAATGAAATCATACTCTTTTTTCACACTGTCCAGATACTGTTTTAAAACACTCTCCCTGCTCATTACGTTCACAAGAGATACCTCCATTCCTGCCAGTTCAATATTTGCCGGTACAAGATCGACGCCCTCCGGATGATGGAGAATTCCTTCGCCTAATTCAATCGGCTGATCTGAGACAATCTTCTTCATCAGATCCGACAGAGTAGGAGAAATATTATCCGGCACGGGATACCCAAGGCTGATTGTAAGGGATGCCTGCGGATCTGTATCAACAAGAAGCACCTTTTTCCCTTCCATTGCAAGCCCGATTCCGAGATTCTCGCACGTAGTCGTTTTTCCGGTTCCGCCTTTCTGGTTGACTACGGCTGTAACCGTTCCTTTCTTTGCCACAATTTCACCTCTTTCCGTTTTGTCATTCTTCTGTTAAATCATCCCATTCGCCATGTCATGCTGAACCAACTGATTATAATAACTGCTGATTGTCGCAGGAGCATTGTAGAGAGCGGTCAGGAGATACTGCCGGATATCCCGGATTTTAGTCGTATTCTCATTCAGGCAGGATAGCAGGTAACGGATATGCTCTGCGTTCAGTTTCATCATCCTGCTTCTGACAATCTCTGCCGGAAGATTCTCCTTCCCGATACGGATAAAAGCCCTTGAGCTGCATACCGTATCTACGATCAGTTCAAACAGTTCCTCAATCATGTCCGCATTCGACGGATACTCTGCTTTTAATTCATCAATACCAAGTTCTTCACGAAAGTATCTGCAGTAGTCTTCCCTCTTTCTGATCGCATCAGCTTCCTTATGATCTGATACATCGTTTGACGGATAAGATAGATTGGTTTCGCTATTATCAGTCTGACTATAATCAGTATGATTAGGGTTTGATTTTCCTACCTCTTGAAGTTTATTTTCCAAACCTCCAGAAGTTTGATTTCTAAACCTCTTGAGTCCAGATTCAGGACAGGAAAGAATATTTTTCACATATACTAAACTGGGCTTTCCCATCCCCTGCCGCTTGCGCTCAATCAGCCCCATCTTCTCCAGTTCCTTCATCAGCTGAATTGCTTTGTTCTTCCCACACCCAAGCGACTCCTGAATCTCCTGTACAGTAAAAAACAGATAGACCCGGTTCTGTTTATCAAGCCACCCGTTTTTCATAGACAGATCCATCCGGTCCAGAAGAATCCCATACAGTGTCTTTGCTTCAGCAGACAGAGAAGAAAATCTGGGATTAGTAAACAGCAGTTTCGGTATCCGGTAGAAGGAGAATGTCTGAGACTGCAGCCCATAATAAAAGTCAAACTCCATTTCCACTACACCGCCTTTTCCATATTCCTTCGTCTATTTCCGAATCACTTACTGCGGAGGATCTTTCTGGTACACCATCCGATGCAGAGCTGAGCGCGCCCGTAAGGACAGCCGTAACACTCACTGTTTACATTTTCCGGTTTCCGCTGATAATAACAGGAATCGAGCATACAGCCCTTTTTCTTTCCGCCCCAGAAGTAACAGTAGCGGCAGTCTTTCGGCTTATCCTCGGTATATTGTCCATATGCCATACCTCTCTCCTCCCTCAGATCTCCATCTCTTTCTTTTTCGGTGTACGCCCCGGTTTCTTCTCAAATCCAGAGCACTCTTTCTGCTTATTCCCCAGTTCCGACAATACAGAACGTCTGTCTTTGTTTTTATCCTGCATTTTGTCACGCGATTTTTCTTCCATCCGGCTCTCATATTTCTCAGCCAGTTCAAAGATCCTTTCTTTTGCATCATAGTGATATACGTTGTCAGAAAGACGATCTTTCGGGTCTACCTCATTTGCATTGATATCCTGAACCAGTTCTTTTAAAAACTGATGCTCAGGCGCAAAACGATCCGGAAGCAGCAGAATTTCATGCACAGATGAAGGAAGCACATAAAAGTTCCCGTCTAGTTTCTCAGTGGCATCTTCAAAGAAGGACGGCACTGCCAGTACTCCCGCCCCAAACGTATCTCTATCTGTTGTTCCCACATACAAAGGACTGGAAAACATGACAGGCTGATTCTGTTCGATTCCCATACTCTGCGCCATTTCCCTAAGCACTTCATCCATACTCCTGATGCTGTATTTCATCGTGCGCTGCGCTGCATCAAGTGCATCCTGATGAAGCTGATCCTGTGTAATTCCATAATTCCTCAATATCTCATTTGTGATAAGAACCGTTGCATTTCCATTCTCCGTCTCACCGAGAGCAATACGGTAGACTGCAGCGAGATCTTCCAATTCCTGATGCGGTACCGATTGAAGAATCTCGGCATTCTGGTCTTTTCCAACCACTTCTACCGTGAGCATATCTTTCACCGCTCTGTAATCTTCAAGAAATCCCAGATCAAACTGATCCTGTTCTCCCAGTGTTCCTACAATGTTATCTGCCAGTTCGTTCATTACAGCAGTAAACTGGCTTCCCGTCTGATAATCCAGAAAGGCGTCTTCCAGATTGATGATCACTCCTACACGGCTTCCTTCAGGTGTGACAGAGATTCCCGAATACGATTCGCCCTGCAGCTTATTCACGGCAGTATCTTTGATTTCAGCGTTTCTGAGATTATCAGTGAGAAAGTCCGGCAGAGCTTCTTTCACCTTTTCTCTGAATTCATTGAATTCCATACTGTTCCTCCTTCGAATCTGATTTTGAGCAAAAAAATAGAGCGTCCATCCATTCTCCTGTGAGAACACATAAACGCTCTATGTAAAACCTTATTCTATTGTACTGTCAGCTCCCTGCCAAGAGCTGACAGCCGTGAAACCCGCCAAAATCAACGCTTTCCCGGCATCTCATCTGACTGTTCTTATTATGACACCATCATCTTTATGTACCGTACTCTTACTGATCCGAAACTGCTTCGCCGTCTGCCTCACAGTCGCGTTATTCTCTATAATATAATCAGCAATCTCCACGGCTCTTTCCTCAATATAATCTTTCAAAAAAATCCCCCTGCAAACATCGTTTTTACAATGTATGCAGGGGTTTTTGAAGTCATGCTCACTTACTCGCGTCTTTTATAAATATCTGTCCCTTTCCTCTCCCCACAGAAAAGCTCCGAACTCTCATCCCTCACCTTCCTTTTTATCCTCTATAATCAACGCCTGTACTTCCACCTATATTCCCTTTTCAGCCTCTCATAAATCTCAAATGCCACAGGGCAGACCTCAATCACATCCAGTACACTGTAAAGACTGTCAAGCCGTTCCGGCTGGTCAGTATACGGAAATGTTTTACAGCTTTCAGGTTTGCATTCCCCCAGCCTGCAGTTTCCGTCCTGGTCCATGAAGTCGCAGGGTGCATTCTTAGTTACATATCCGCTTCCCATCGTGTTTTTCTCCAGGTATTTCTCAATGAACTGCTCTTTTGTAACCCCCATATATTCTGCATCCCGCTCCAGATCCTCTTCCGGAATACATCCCTGATACATTTTACAGCAATTTCTGCATCTGCTGCAGTCATAGTCGGCAAACAGCTCTTCATGCAGTTTTTGAAACTGCTCGTCCAGTGTATCTTCATCTGCATTGAATTTCAAATAACTCCGAAAGGCCAAATTCTCTCTTTGCTTTTTCTTCGCCTCTGAATTAATTTTTTCCGGTGCAATCATTTACATTCTCCTCCCACAGCATTTCTTATACTTCTTCCCGCTCCCGCACGGACACGGATCATTCGGATATACCTTTTTCTTTCCCACTACGGCTTTCCCCGATATCCCGTTTGGCATGGACACTGTCGTGATTTCATCGGCATTGAAGTCCAGATCCAGATCGAATCCCATCCCGCTCAGTTCATCCGCCGCGCCTCCGAGAATCTCCGCCGCAGTACTACTCACAGGGACGAGCGTAGGCCGTTTCGGCCGTTTTTCTCCTGCTGCCGGCGGCATCTTCATTACTTCGCATGGCGTATGTCCCCGGTGGATGACCATTCTTGTATTATTATTCACATCCGACATAAGAGACGCGAATTTCCCGATTGTCTCATCAGATTCGAATTCGCTCCCCGTCTCCTCAAACAGATCCATAATATCAGAAAAACATGCACCCGTACTGATCTGCATCCTGATTATCGTCATATATTCTTCTGCCTTCTCATTATCAACCTTCATCTCTCTGACAAGAAATCTCTTCAACTTCCGGTAATGCGGATAATGCGGATCTGAAACCGGGTATCCCTGTTTCGTATACTCTATGATTTCATCCGGACTTGGGAGATAGAACGACTTCCCTTCCTGTTCTTTTTCAAGTCTCAGATATAATTTATCTTCCAGAAGTTCTCTGTCAATCACCTTGTCTCCCAACAGAACGCACGTCTTCAATTCTTTCGGCACCTCTGCAAAAAGTTTCTCAAACTCCTCTCGCTCCACTTTATGCCCCAGACAGTTCCCGAGCATTTGACATACCGCGTCCACAGCAGCACATCCATAGAGCATCTCCGCCATCATCAGGCAATGATACATCCAGTATGTTCCACGCCGCTTTTCCTGATATTCCGGTGTATTGATCTTTTTATAAACCTCAGCCACTTCCCGCGGAACCTCGGCATAATCATCGTTATAAAACATAATATAGGTGAGAAAATACGATCTTTCCAAATTGTTCATTTCCTCACGGCTGGGATAAAATCCCTTTCCTCTGGCCACCGCTCTTTCGAACTCCTGTATTTCATCATCACTGAGGAGCAGCATGCGCCGTGCCATAACCTCCGGTTTCAATATTTCATCCCTTATCTTTCCTGCCAGCCTGTCCTTATTCAGCGATTTATAACTTGAAACGCCTAGATCCTCAGCCATTTCAAGGAGACTTTCCCTGGTTTCTCCCAGAAGAAATTCTTGTATACTGGGGTTTCTTGTATCTCCCATCTTCATTTTCTTCTCTTTCTCCGCGAAAAGCTTCTGGATGTTTTTCGAAAACTCTGCCATATTTGAATTCGCAGATTTTTCCCACCGTCCCAGCCTGTCAACAGGCTTCTTTGCACCGGTAAGCCCATACTTTCCACTTTCCCAGTCACTTCTTAACTCCTCAAAATTCCTGTAATCCGGCTCGCCATAATTGATCGTATAATGCTGCCGCAGCCTTTCATTCATAGCATTAATATCCATCCACTCCCGGATTTCTGCGCAGCTCCTCTGTTTTATGACAACCGGATAGTAAACCTTTTCCTTCATCCGCATCTCAATTTCAACTCGATACTGGCTCCCATCTCCCGGGCGGAATGTAAACCATTCATCTTTGTCTGCCAGCTTGTTAATATATGTATCAGAAGCGCACATATAATCATAAAAATAAGATGTGAGCTGACTTTTCCCCTCTCTCCATTCCCGCACATGCACTTCCGACTGATAAAACTCATACTCATAATCAGGAGACAGTTCCGCCTACACCATTTCTTCCAGGATCAGTGCAAGCTGTGAAAATGTAATCCCTGCCGGAATAATACAGCGCTTCCAGACCGGGGGTTTTGATTTTTTCAATATGATTTTAAGCTGATATGATTTCATCTTTTATCCTCCGTCGGGTACGAATGTCTTGATCTTCTGACATTATATCACAAAAAGCCACAGGGCCGAACTACTGTCTCAAAAAAACTGCAACAGTTCAGTCCTATGGCTGAACTGTTAGAAAAAACACTCCCCCTCCCCGGCAAGTGCACCTGCGCTTCTTGCCGGAAAGGGGGACGTTATAAACACGAAACACCATTTAGAAAATGTGATAATTCACAACCAGCGCCGCGAATACGATGGATACCATGGAAAGCAGCTTGATCAGAATATTGATCGATGGTCCCGAAGTATCTTTAAACGGATCGCCCACCGTATCGCCTACGACCGCCGCTTTATGGCACTCGCTTCCCTTGCCGCCGTGGGCTCCGCCCTCGATGTATTTCTTCGCATTATCCCAGGCGCCTCCCGCATTTGCCATAAACACAGCCATCAAAAATCCCGTAGCCGTAGCTCCGGTCAGCAGGCCGATCACTCCGTTATATCCCAGGATCAGTCCGGTCACTACCGGGGTCACGATCGCCAGAATCGTAGGAAGAATCATCTCGTGAAGACTGGCCTTCGTACAGATATCAACACATCTCTCGTAATCTGCTTCTGCCTTACTTTCCATCAGTCCTTTAATCTCTCTGAACTGGCGGCGCACCTCAACAACGATACTCTGAGCTGCGCGTCCGACGGAATCCATCGTCAGCGCTGCAAACACAAACGGCAGGCACGCTCCGATGAAGACTCCGACCAGAACCGTCGGGTTCATAACGCTCATGTCAAGCGCAATATCCGCTCCGCCTACTTCCTGCACCTTCTCCACATAGGAAGCGATCAGCGCGAGAGCCGTCAAAGCCGCAGAACCGATCGCAAATCCCTTTCCGGTTGCCGCAGTTGTATTTCCAAGAGAGTCCAGAGCATCCGTACGCTTCCTTACTTCTGCGTCAAGTCCTGCCATCTCCGCGATACCGCCCGCATTGTCCGCAATCGGTCCATATGCGTCAGTTGCCAGTGTGATACCGAGTGTGGAGAGCATTCCTACCGCCGCCAGAGCGATTCCGTAAAGTCCTCTTGTAGGCTCGATAAATCCTCCTGACAATGCATACGCCGCCATAACGCAGACTGCGATAATCAGAATCGGAACCGCTGTGGAGAGCATACCAAGGCTCAATCCGCCGATAATAATGGTCGCAGATCCGGTCTCTGACTTTTTCGCCAGATTCTGAGTCGGTTTATATGTATCTGATGTAAAATACTCTGTGAAAAATCCTATCAGCACTCCGGCCAGCAGTCCGCCGAGAATCGCAAAGTAGAACCCGATAAAATCTTTCCCCAGGATGAAGCACACAAGTGGAAATGCCACAACCGCAATGATAATTGCACTTGTATTCGTTCCCCTTCTGAGCGCTTTCAGAAGCGTACTCTGATCTGTACTCTCACCTGTCTTTACAAGAAGTGAGCCGATAATAGATGCCAGCACGCCTACCGCCGCCAGCACCATGGGAACTACAACCGCATTGACACGGTCCACAGACTCTATCTTATTAAATGCAATAACGCCAAGGGCACATGCAGAGAGGATGGAACCCACATAAGACTCGTACAGGTCAGCGCCCATGCCTGCCACATCGCCTACATTATCGCCCACATTATCCGCGATAACAGCCGGGTTTCTCGGATCATCCTCCGGGATGCCCGCCTCAACCTTTCCTACGAGGTCAGCGCCTACATCGGCAGCTTTTGTATAAATACCGCCTCCCACACGTGCGAACAGCGCCATTGAGGACGCGCCCATACCGAATGTAAGCATCGTACTTGTGATGTCCTCGATCGGAAGCTTAAACACCAATCGAAGCAGAAGATACCAGATCGAAATATCCAGAAGCCCCAGACCGACAACAGTAAATCCCATAACTGATCCTGCCGAGAACGCTACGTTCAGTCCTTTGTTCAGACTTTTCTGACACGCCGCCGCAGTTCTTGCGTTTGCTCTCGTCGCAATCTGCATCCCCACAAATCCCGACAGTCCGGAGAAAAATCCTCCCGTCACAAAGGCGAACGGTACGAACCATGTCAACATTCCGAAGAAGGCCATCACTGCCAGTATTACAAACATTACAGCAAAAAATCCGATAAGAATCTTATACTGCCGCCGCAGATAGGCCATCGCCCCCTGATGGATGGATGCGGAAATCTTTTTCATCTTATCGCTCCCCTCGGGAAACCGAAGAACTTTCTGCGCTCTGCTTACGACGAACAGAAGAGCGATAACGGAGCCGCAAAGTGTCAGTAGTGCCAATTGATTATCCATAGATTCTTTCCTCCATTCCATTTTAAATTTTGTATACGTCAATTATTATATCACTTCCGCCAAAATATTAGAATATTTTTATAAATTTTGTATTAATTTATGTCATTTTCTTTGCACGCAAAAAAGTGTCAGTAACTTTTACGCAAGTCACCGACACTTTTATACTATTTTTGATTTTTATAGGACAGTCCACATTCCGCCGGATTATCAACACTCAAACACAGCAACCCCATATGCGGGCAGCGGATACGCAAATGAATACTTCTGACCGTCACACTCCTGTTTCACAGGTTTATAAACAAGCGGTCTTTCTTCGCCCTTTCCTCCGTACTTTTTCTCATCGCTGTTGAGCACCAGCTTAAGCTGTTTCCTTCTCGGAACTCCAACCCTGTAATCCGATCTTTCCATCGGTGTGAAATTGCATACAAAGAGCAGGTTTTTCTTATTGTCCTTCGAGTGTCTCATAAAGCTGTATATACTCCGGAAACAGTCGTCCGCATTGATCCACTCGAATCCGGCCGGATCTGAATCCATCTCGTACATTGCTTTGTTCTTCTTATACAGATGAAGCAGATCCCGGTACCAGTTCTGGATCGCCTGATGCTCCGGCTCCGCCAGAAGGAACCAGTCAAGCTCTCTCTCTTCACTCCACTCACGAAGCTGTGCGAATTCCTGTCCCATAAACAGCAGCTTCTTGCCCGGGTGTCCCGTCATAAATGCATATGCCACCTTCAGATTTGCATATTTGTCAAACCCGAGTCCCGGCATCTTATTGAGCATGGAACATTTCAGATGAACGACCTCATCATGCGACAGAACAAGGATATAATTCTCACTGTACGCATACGTCATGGCAAATGTCATCATGTTATGAGCATTCTTTCTGAAATACGGATCCAGCTTCATGTACTCTGTAAAGTCATGCATCCAGCCCATATTCCATTTCAGGCTGAATCCCAGTCCGTCTTCCTCAGGCGCTCCTGTCACCTTCGGCCACGCCGTTGACTCCTCGGCAATCATCACAGCTCCCTTATTCCGCCCTAAAACGACAGAATTCAGATGCTTGAAAAATTCTATAGCTTCCAGATTTTCGTTGCCGCCGTATTTATTCGCAACCCACTGGCCATCCTGCTTACCGTAATCCAGATACAGCATGGACGCCACTGCATCCACACGGAGCCCGTCCACATGGAAATGTTCAATCCAGAACAGAGCGTTCGCAATCAGGAAGTTTTTCACTTCCGCCTTGCCGTAATCAAAAATCTTTGTTCCCCAGTCCGGATGCTCGCCCTTTCTCGGATCAGCATACTCAAACGTAGGTGTCCCGTCAAAATCTGCAAGTCCATGCGCATCTCTCGGGAAATGAGCCGGTACCCAGTCAAGAATTACACCGATATTGTTCCGGTGAAGATGATCGATCATATAGGCAAAATCTTCCGGAGTTCCATATCTGGAAGTAGGCGCATAATACCCTGTCACCTGATATCCCCAGGAACCGTCAAACGGATGCTCTGCCATGCCCATCAGCTCCACATGGGTATATCCCATATCCTTCACATATTTAACAATCGCATCAGCGAATTCTCTGTAAGTATAAAAACCTTCGTCCTCTCTTCCCGGATGACGCATCCAGGATCCCGGATGCACCTCATAGATGGACATGGGACTTTTCTTGTGATCCCACGTCTGCCTCGCCTTCATCCACGCATCATCCGTCCATTTTAAATGAGAGATATCTACAACGCGCGAAGCGGTTCCCGGTCTCAGTTCCGCATAATTTGCAAACGGGTCAGCCTTAAAGATTCTCTTTCCCTGCTGTGTTTCAATACAGAATTTATACAGCGCGCCTTCTTCTACTCCCGGGACAAAGCACGTATAAATCCCTAGTGGCTCCTGACGCTCCATGTAGTTCGCCTCAAAATCCCATTCATTGAAATCTCCCACAACTGCAACTCTGCGTGCGTGCGGAGCCCACACTGCGAAATAAACTCCCTCTTTCCCTTTACATGTCACCTTATGAGCGCCCATTTTTTCATAAATCTCATAATGATTGCCCTGTCCGAAGAGATACTGGTCAAGCTCTCCGATCTCATACGGCTGCACTTTTTTCTTTGTACTTCTTCCTTTTTTTCCGCTCTTTGTGCTTTTGATATCTTCCATAAAGCCCACCTCGCCGTTCAAATTTTATATAATATATATTATACTTGATTCGTACATAAAAAGAAAGAGAAAAGCATCCCTTAATCCAAAAGAAACAGACAGTTTTTTAACCGTCTGTTTCTCTTCTGATAAATCGCTTCCCTATATCAGGCACACGCTGTTTCATCCCTGTTTTGTCAGATATTAAAATCTTTTTCTGAAAGAATGATCCTGTCCGCTTCATCCGTGTTCTTTCCGAATACACGCTTCATCAGCTTCTTTGCAGATGCTTTCTGCGAATGCTGGATCGCGCCGTCCATGATCTCTTTCACTTCCGCAACTGTAACCGCGTGATCCTCTCTCTGGAGAGAGTCAATCCTGCTGTACAGCGCCAGGATTCCCATCTCATCGATCCGGTATCCGTTCTCCTGCGCATAGGTCTGACCGAATGTCACCAGCTCGTCGTTGATGAACAGCGGGATCTCCAGACGGGATGTGAATTTTCTTCTGAACTCTCTGTTTGAAGACAGAAGTCTGTCGAGAGGCTTCCTCTGCTCCTCAAGCACGATCAGCATCTCTCCCGTATCCTGTTCCATCGCCTTGTTGAGACGCGCCACCGTCTTTTCGTTCATCTTGCCGGCTTTTTCAATAATCAGCGCGCCGCCGTAAAGTTTCTCGACGATATCGCCGATTTTCTTCTTGTTCAGAGAGTCGCCTGTAACGATCGCAACCTTCCCCTGCCGGATGTCACGCTGCTTCTGAATCGCTTTCACCACATCCACAGCAAGCACTGTTTTTCCATTGCCTTTGTTTCCGATAATCAGCAGATTTCCGGCCTTGGAAGTACCGTTCCTGTTCGTGCAGTTCTTATCCTGTTCCAGAACGTCCACAAGCTGTTCGCTCATTCCACGTACAGGCACAAAGTACGAAAACAGCTTCTTCTGCTCTTCCGTAAGTCCGGCCCGCGTTCCGATCCCGCTCTGCAGCTCAAGATCATACCGGCCATGTACAATAAATCCTGTATCAGACATAGAAAGGGCATCCGATATCTCATCAAGTGGAAGCGGCGCTGTCTTTCCTGTCGCAATCATCTTGGCAGTCTCTTTCCTGCTCAGAGGCGTTGTAGCTGAAAGGATATCCATGCCGTCGTCATCATCATCCGGAATTTCTCTGTCATCTTCCATCTCGGCATGTTCCGGATTCACACGGAACTCTTCGTCGATATCCGGTACATCTTCGTCAAACTCAGAGCCTTCCATATCCAGAGACTCTTCATCCGCTTCCTCAAAGTACTCCTCGCCGTCTTCCAGCTCTTCGTCTTCTTCCTCGTAGTACTCCTCGCC
>JAHZHF010000016.1:0-12573 GCA_019420405.1 Clostridiales bacterium | reverse complement strand
CTCCTCGCCGTCTTCCAGCTCTTCGTCTTCTTCCTCGTAGTACTCCTCGCCGTCTTCCAGCTCTTCGTCTGCTTCCTCAAAGTACTCCTCGCTGTCTTCCAGTTCTTCGTCTTCTTCCTCGAAGTATTCCTCGCCGTCTCCCAGCTCTTCGTCTTCTTCCTCGTAGTACTCCTCGCCGTCTTCCAGCTCTTCGTCTTCTTCCTCGTAGTACTCCTCGCCGTCTCCCAGCTCTTCGTCTTCTTCCTCGAAGTACTCTTCACTGTCTTCCAGTTCTTCGTCTTCTTCCTCGAAGTATTCCTCGCTGTCCTCCAGCTCTTCGGCCTCCAGAAGATCCTCTTCATCGTCGAATTCTTCTTCAAAATAGTCTTCTTCATCGTCTATACGAAGCGAATCCGCAACTTTCCCCATGTTCTCCCGAGGCTCTTCTTTCTTCCTCAGCCGTTCCCTTCTTTCCGGTTCCGGCTTTTTCTCGTCTTCCCTCGGTATTACGCCTTCGATTTCATCGATCAGCCGCTGTATATCCGGCGGCAGGATCGGCTCTTCTTTTTTCTTTTCTTCCATATTCTCCCCAGTCGTTTCCTCTTCTGTAATAATCTCCTCTGCTATGTCTTCTGCATCATCAAGTACAATCTCTTCGGAAATCTCTTCTTCAATGCTGTCAGTCTGCTCCTCTGTATCCTGATCCGGCTCTCCCTCCCATCCGGCCAGAATATCTTCCAGGCTCATCTGTCCTGTAATCTGTTTATCTACAGGGCCCGGTTTTTCCTCTTCTGTCGTCAGCTCTTCGCTTTCCGAATCTAATTCTTCCTCTTCTGAATCCCCGGGAACGATTTCTTCGTCCAATTCCTCCGGTTCAGATTCACCCAGTTCTTCCGGATCCAGGTCGTCCGGCTCTGCATCCTCAAGCAAGAGCTCTGCCGTTTCGGACAGATCAATATCCTCCGGAATAATCTCAGTCATCTCTCCCGAGACTGAAATACTTCTCTTCTCCTCTGCTATCCGGTTCACCATCTCGATATCTGCCACGGACTCGATCTCGCCGATTTCTTTCTCAAGATCGTCCAACTCCGGCTCCTCGATTTCTTCCGGGCTATCCTGCGGGATACTTTCGTCATCCGGTTCTTCGCTTTTCAGTTCATCCGTTCCGCTTCCCGGACGGAGAAGTCTTCTCAGCGCTTCCCCGAGAGGCATTGTATCCCCGAGTTTTTTACGCTTCGGTTCCGTCTCTTCACTTACCGGAACATCGGAAGCTTTCTGCTCCTGCACAGGCGCAGCCTCTGCATTGTCTTTCTCTCCACCAGAAAGAGCTGTGTCAGCTTTTGTATCTTCAGACTCTGCAACGCTTCCGTCACTCGTATCCGCTACTTCTTCCACATCCTGAGCGGACTCTTTCTGACTATCTTCTGTCTTTGATTCCGCATATGAAATAAGATCCGGCATCTCTTCTGTCTCGGATGACAGCTTCTCATACCGCCGGTCATATTTCTCCTGCTGGGACGGAGTCAGCGGTTTATACTGCATCTTTAACTCCATCGCCTTATAGACATACTGTCCCTCACTGAACCACAAAATCAGGTCATCACATTCCTCAAGGCACTCGGCAGTCATACCCGCCTCCTGGTACAGCTTTGCAAGCTCATAAGCCCACTCTTCGATATATTCCGATTTCTTATACTCCTCCAGCGCCTCAATCTGCTGTTCGATCGGAGCTCTCTGCGCACGCAGGATCTGATATCTCAGAATGTACTGATTCGGATCTTTCGGTGCAAGCTGGACGAAATCGTCATAATAGTCAATCGCTTCATCCACATTACCAGTTTTTAATGCAAGGGTACAGAGACGGCTGATGATCTTCCGGCTTCCTTCCGCACGGCGGTATGCAAGATTGAGTATACTGTAACTCTTATCATATTCTTTATTCTTTTCGTAAATATCACTGACGTTGGTCAGCATGGAAGCATTCCGCACCCGTTTCCAGTCGATCTCATCAGCGATCGCTGCTGCCTTTCTGTACGCACCGTCTTCCATAAGCTCAAGCATCTGCTCAGTCTTTAACTTATATTCATACTTATCCACCGCATTCACCTCGTCGAAAATAATCTTTCATCGATCCACGCTTAAACTGCCTGTCTTGCTGGACACAAGCCGATATTCTTTCAATAGTTTATCATATGAGACCTGTAATGTCAAAAAAATGCATCTTCAGTTGACATTGAAGATGCATTTTAATTCTTATTCAATTTTTTCATTTTTTATATTTATGTCGGAGACTACACCTGATTCCGTTCCTGTGAGACCTCTGCCGGTGTTATTTATTCTGCATCCGGTTTGCTGAGAATTTCTCAGCAGATCAGCCTGCTTTTTATAACAATTTGAGGTTCATAACAGCATCCGTTCGTTTTCACTTTCGTTCCACATCCCGGTATCATCTTATATTTTTAAAGAACACCTTCGGTTATTCATTCTATAATTGTTCTTCCGGTATGAGTCCCTCCTCAGATTTTCTCATCCGTTTACTGAATTATTCCTTCTATAACCATCTGCTCTTTTCTATAAAAATAATATTCTACTCAATGTTTCTTTACACATCTTTCGAAATTCTGTTATATGTGGTATCTATATTCAATACGTCTGCAAATGCTGGATCTTTCTGATTTTCATCCGGATTCACGAACTCTCCGATCTCTGTCTTTTCATTCTTAATATTTCCGGATTATTAATCTTATGTAAAGCAAAGGTCTCTTTCTTCACAGGAACTTACACTTGCCGTACCACTGACATATTGATAATTAGCTGAAACTATACTGTCCATGGGACTTACCTCCTGCACCGTTTATTTTTAACCTAATCGAACAACTAATTATTTATTCTGCTATCCCGTGATAATATAATTATTGTTCTCTTAGATAAATATCCTTTTTGAGATGTTTTTTATGTATCTCTTTTGGATGTTTTTATCATAGCACTCAGGCCTATATTTGTCAACACATTTTTGATTTAAATTATAAATAAATTTATTATTCGTATTATTTGTATGAATTTTCTGATAATTTCGTCTTTCTCGCTGCCTTCTCTTTTCTTAAGAAGTTACTATTCTGTAACCTTAAGAATTCTTCAGATTCTCTTCAGGGGATTTTTAAGGAATCTGCCGTATCCTGTTATCCGTCGAAAGGAGTGAGAAACCTGTGAAGAAATTACTGAACGGAAAATATATCTTTCCCCTCTGCCTCATTCTTATTTTTATCGCACTTATTATTGCAATTGTACCGGGGGGCGCTGTTTTTGGTTCTCATACGGACTGGCTCAGCCAGCATGTCACGCTCGCAGAGACGATCCGTGACGCCTGCCTTGAGCAGCGTACACTTCTGCCCTCCTGGATCAGACTGGGCGGCGGAAGCAATGGGTTCCAGTTTGCTTATTATGGTTTTCTCAGGCCGGATATTCTGATCGGATGCCTGCTGCCGGAGATTCCTATGCTCTATATTCTGACCGGATATATGCTGATAGTTTATCTCTCGTCTGTCCTTCTGTTCTTTATCTGGCTCAGAACCGAGAACATCCCTTCTGTCCTGTCATTTGCCGGCAGCGTGCTTTTCATGACGGCAGGATGCCTGTTCCACATGCACCGCCAGATCATGTTTGTAAACTACCTGCCTTTTCTGCTCCTGGCATTCCTGTGCATAAAGAAACGGAAGACCGTCCTGCTTCCCCTGTGTCTCTGTCTGATCTGCCTGAGCAGTTTTTATTTCGCGATCTCAGCGTTTGCTGCGGCAGGCTGGTACTGGTATCAACAGGAAGGAACCCATTTCTGGCGCTCTTCCTTCTGGAAGAAATATATTCCATCCGCCGCGGCTGCCGTAGGACTGTCCGCAGCGCTTCTCCTTCCCACGGCTCTCGTCCTGCTGGAACACGGCCGCGGCGGAGACGGATTTTCACTGCTTAAACTGGCAGAACTGTTTGCCCCTAATCCGGTGCTTAACAATCTGCTGTTTAACGAATACGGCATGGGGCTCACTTTTATCTGCCTGTACCCGGTTCTGGCGGGGCTGGCATGCAGAAAAACCAGAAGAGACAGTCTGTTCTTCCTGCTCATCGGACTGTTCGGCGTTTTCTCCTGGATCCTGAACGGCACGCTTTACGCCCGCCCAAAAATCCTGATCCCGCTTATGCCGCTGGTGATCCTCCACTGTGTCCGCTATCTGAGTGAGACCGCCCTCCCCCTGCTGGCGAAGAACTCCCCCGGGGCCCCGTCCCCCGGAAAGCTTCCTATCTTTCCGTTTGCAGTGATCTTCCCTGTGGGGCTGCTCTGGTTCAGTCAGGAACAGTTCCCCTGGATCATGGCGGAGGCCTGCATTCTTTTCCTGATTGTAATTGTCCAGAGGTCTTTCAGCCTCTGCCACAAAGATATGAAAAAGATCGGTGCCATCATACTCCTGATGATTCTGATCGCGCCGGCCGGGATGTATCTGACTACTGCCGGGACGGAAGACTGGGTTGCGCGGTCGGAAGTTTCTGCCGGGTTTACTCCGGAGGAACTTGAAAACGTTGACATGAACCCGCTCTATCATTTTGACAGTCTGATAAATCCGCTGGAGAGCTGCAACGAACTTCCCAAAACCGGAATGACCCGGAGCACGATGTACTCCTCCGTCACAAGCCAGCCCTACTCCGCACTTTATTACGACACCCTCATGACACCTGTTCGGATTAACAACCGCGTTGCGCTTCTGACATCGGACAATCCGTTCATGCTGCACCTCCTGGGCGTCCGCTACCTTGAAACGAAAGCAGATGCTGTTCCAGCCGGGTATGATGTAATCCATCAGTCCGGAGACAATGTCATAGCCGAGAATAAAAATGTCCTTCCGTCTGCATATTTCACATCCGACGCCATATCCGAAAGCTGGTTTGAACGCCTCGGATCTCTGGAAAAGCTGGCTGTCATTACACAGAAAACGGTGGTGGACGACAACAGTTTCACTTCGGACGTTACTTCCGATGGAAAAAACGCAGAAGGAAAGCCGGAGCGGAATGAATATATGCAGGAGTTTTTCCCGGAGCTGTCCCTCAGATCAGAGGATGGTTCCCTCCCCGAAGGGCTTACGGTCAGACGAAGCGGAAATGGTTTCGAGATTACTGCCGCCCGCACCTGTACACTGGATCTTGAGATATCAGATCCCCAGACAGACAATATCCTCCTGCTGGGATTCGAGGTGAAAAACCGGACTTTAGGCGCCGTAATAATCGACATCAACGGAATCCGCAATAAACTGTCCGGCACCTTCGCCCCCTATCCAAACGGCAACAGCCGGTTTGAATATCAGTTTTCCCCTGAGAGCGGACAAGGGATTTCAAAGCTGTCCGTCACGTTTTCAAAGGGCCGCTATATGATCTCTGACATTCAGTGGCACCTCTGTCCCACGGAACTTCCGGGCACGAAAGAATATACTCCGCTGACACCGGATCAAACTCCGCCTGCGAAGCAGGGGACCGTCCTGTCCGGAACCATGACCTCTCCCACTGACGGATATTTCGCCACTACAATCCCGGTGCAGAACGGACTGGAAATCCTCGTGGACGGTAAACCATCTGAGATTATCACGGTAAATGGAGCCTTTGCCGGAACCGTTCTGGCACAGGGTACGCACCGGATCGAGATCCGGTTTTCACCGCCGGGAAAAACAGCAGGAATCGCCGTCAGCATTTTGACCGCATCCGGCTGTCTGATCTTCCTCGCGGCGCGAAGGCTGCGCCGAAGGATTCTTCCCGGATCTTACGAAAAAGGAAAAAACATTCACATATAGTAACAGTTCAGTCCGCAAAGAGAGAAAGGAATTGACAATGAAACTAAAAAAAGAACTACTCACCTATCTTGTCAGCGGCGGGATCACAACCGGCGTCAACTATATTATTTATGGAAGCCTGCTCTTTCTGCACCTTCCCTGGCTTATCGCCAACAGTGCAGCCTGGGTCTTCGCCGTGCTGACTGCCTATCTGCTCAACCGGAAATGGGTCTTTCACTCAGAGAAACAGATTCTGCCCGAGCTGGCTTCATTTGCCGGGATGCGTTTTCTCACTCTTCTGGTGGAAAACATCCTGCTCTGGCTGCTCATCTGCCTGGCTCACGCCGCGCCGTTTCCCGCCAAGCTGCTCGTCAGTGCAGTGACCGTAGCCGGCAATTATGTACTTTGCAAATATGGAATATTTAAAAAGGAGGTTATCTGTCATGGACAGCATTAAGAATAGTATCGCCAAACAAGAACGGGATCTGATCAGCATTATTGTGCCCTGTTACAATGAAGAAAAAGTGCTTCCTGCATTTTATAAAGCAGCCTCAGATGCGGTAACCGAGATCGAGAGCGCAGACTGTGAATTCATCTTCGTGGACGACGGAAGCCGCGACCGCACCCCGGAACTGCTGCAGAACTTTTCCCAGGCAGACAGCCGCTGCCGTTATCTGTCCTTCTCCCGGAATTTCGGGAAAGAAGCGGCGATGTATGCAGGTCTCCAGAACGCTTCCGGAGATTACTGCGTATTCATGGACGCGGATCTCCAGCACCCGCCTCAGCTTCTGAAAGAGATGTATCATGTTGTAAAAAATGAAGGTTATGACTGCTGTGCCGGACTTCGGGAAGACCGCACCGGGGAAAGCCCGCTGCGCACCTTTCTCTCCCGCACCTTCTACCATGTGATCGGAAGGGCCTGCCGTCTTGATATGGGCGACGGAAAAGGAGATTTCCGGATGATGAACCGGGCGATGGCGGATTCCGTTCTTGAACTGAAAGAATACAACCGCTATATGAAGGGGATTTTTTCCTTTGTCGGCTTTGAGACGAAATGGATTCCGTTTCACAATGCAGAACGGGCCGCAGGCGAGACAAAATGGAATTTCCGCTCCCTGTTCCGCTATGCCATGGACGGTATCCTTTCCTTTTCATCCGCTCCTGTAACTCTGGCCGGAACAGCCGGAGGCCTCCTCCTTTTCGCGGCTGTTATCACAGGTATTATCGCCGCCTTATCTGGACACGGTCTGGAAGGGATTCCGCTTCTGGTCTGTCTGATCCTGGGACTCAACGGAATCCAGCTGCTCTTCCTGTCCTTACTCGGCCAGTATATGTCAAGGGATTATATGGAAAGCAAGAAACGGCCGATTTACATTGTCAAGAAAAAGGGCGGGTTCTGACCCGCCCTGCTTAAAGCACAATATCGTCGATCTTTTCAAATTCTGACAGTGTATAAGACTCCACTGTGTTCCCTGAGATCAGGTAGAAGGTATCGCCCGCGTACATTCCCCGGGCTTCACCGTAACCTGTCAGCTCTCTTGAGAATACTTCCCGGAATCCGTCTTTCTCATCATATGAAAACATCTTATATTCCGTCATATCCCCATAGCAGACGAAACCGAACAGATTTTTCTCAACATCCACGAACACTGCTTTATAGTTATATCCTGCATTCGAAGAGTATATGCCCTCCAGAACATATTTGGAAACCTCCTGCACGTCGGCCGGATCTGAAATATCAAACATGGAAAGCTTAACTCCTTCTGTTGTAACCCCTTCCTCGTCTACGTCCATACCGATTCCGAGAAGCTGTCCGTCACCATATGGATGCAGATACTCGGAAAATCCCGGAATCTTCAGCTCTCCGATAATTTCGGGCTGCGACGGATCGGAAAGATCCACGGAAAAGAGCGGATCAACCTGCTTAAAAGTAACGAAATATCCCACATCTCCCATAAACCTCGCGGAATAGACACGCTCATCTTTCGCGAGATCACTGATCTGGCCTGTAATTTCCAGATTTTCATCCAGGATGTAAAGGGAGTTGCTGCTCACTTCATCCACTCCGTCCGTCAGGAGTCCGGAGCCATTAAGCGGATTAATCCCTGCATTACTGTTGACAGGATCTACAGTGGTCACCAGCCTCAGATATCCGTTATATTCATCAATACTGAATGAATCGTTCAGCGTACCGTCAATCTTCGTCTGGCCTGCACCTTCCAGGCTGCCATCGTGATAGGATACCTTACGCACTGATGTCTGCGTCACATCTGCCGTTCCGTAGAAGTTCTCCGTAATATAAATATTATCTTCACTTACATAACAGATCCCGGACGAGCCGAACACTGCCTTGCTGTCAGACTTCTCAGCCGGATCACTCAGCGAAAATGCAGAGATTACCGTATACTGGCTTCCCATCGTCCCCACAGGCATATAAATATCTGAGGCGTCCAGCATCCGCTCCTGAACCTCGGGGATATATGCCCACGTATCTGCGCGCGCCGCAGCAGTATCCGCATAGAAATCGCTGAACACGTACAGGTAACCATCCTTTGCTCTCATTGTGTTATAATAACCACTCTGAGAAATCGTTCCCTTAAGCTCCGGTTCGGACGGATCGCTTACATCATACACATCCGTACACGTATAATTTCTGAAATACCCGTCATATCCCGTCTCACCGTCACTGTACTCTGTTCTGGAATACAACACGGCAAGTCTGCCGTCCTCCACGTAGATCTCACTGAGCTGGCAGTCCTCGTCCAACTGAATCTCACCGAGCTCTTCCATCTGTTCTCCTGTAATCCCGACGATCTTAACACTCCGAGAGTTTCCGCCGCTGAGAATATAGAGATTCTTCCCGTCTGTCTTGACAATATCCGCCTCTCCGACGCCCTCTTCACGTACATTCGTATCCGAATAAGAAGCGTCTGACGACTGCTCTGCCGTGCCACTGTAGGACGCTGCACTCCGTCCCCCTGCATTACCCGAGTTACTTCCAGCGGAAGCACCGTCCATTACCGCGCTCCCGTCGGTCACAGCCACTTCCTCACCGCCGCTTCCGGATGTGCTGCTATAGGCACGGGCCTGCTTTTCCATCTCCTTCTGTGTTTCGCTGATATATTCATAGATCTCATCATAATCTTTTGCTGATGCTATCTGTGTACCTTCTCCCGAAGCCGTTCCTGACGAAGCCGTATCCGAAACATTTCCTTCTGATTCTGCCGTTTCCAACGCGGATCTGTCTGTACTGCTTCCATCTGCGGCTGTCCCTGCGTTGTTTCCGCTGTTTCCATACCGCACTCCCGCCGTGATCCCCACTGCCAGACACAGGCATGCTGCCGCGGCAATTCCGGCATATTTCCACCTGTATCTTCTGCTCCGCTCTTTCTTTCTCTTTTCGAGCATCTTCTCGATCGCTTCCGGTTCAAGGGAAGACGGAACATCTACATCACTCATAATTTCTTTTACTGCCGCTTCTACATTCCCGTCATCCTCTGCAATCTGATCAGGCAGATTTCCTTCCCGGTTATCCGATGGCTGGTTTATAAGCTCGTCTCTGTTTTCTCTTTCTGTCATATCCATCCTCCTCTCCGTCTCAGAGCAGTGCGCTCCGCATCTTCTCAAGGGCCCGGTACTTTTTGGATCTCACAGTAGCCGCATTTTTCCCCAGCATCTGAGCGATTTCATCACTTTGATATCCGCCGAATACGGAGAACACCACGATCCTCTGTTCTTCCTCCTCCAGCATGCCAAACGCTCTTCTCACATCATGCCATTGCGCGTAATCCGGCTCGTGCCCCTGCTCTCCGGATTCATCTTCTGTCCGGTCCTCCAGGTATTCGCTTTTCTTCTGTTCAACTTTCAGCACCTTCTTACATCGGTTATTCAGGATCGTAAACATCCAGCTTCTGAAAGAATTTTCTTTCTTTAGAGATGATATATTTTCGAAAGCTGATATAACTGTCTCACTCACCGCATCCTCCGCATTCTGCGGATGCCCTGTCATATACAGAGCGAATTTGTACAAATCCTTGTAGAGCCTCGCATATAGCTGAGAAAATGCTTTCACATCCCCACGCTGTGCCCGCCGGATCAGTTCCGGCTCTGTGCTGTTCTCATAATCGTACATCCGCACCCCTCCTCTCCCGGTGTACAGCTCTTTATATATAAGAGTCATTTGAAGATGGTTTTGTTGCATGAAATTCTATTTTTTGTTAAATAGTGAAGACAGAAGCGGCGAAAAGGGAGCGTAACCGGCAAACAGGGACTTTTTATCCTCCATTTGACAATTACACTCCCTTTTCTGTCACGACTGGACTGTTACTGTAAATCAGGCTAATGTCGCTTTATAATAGTTGATCAGACATCCGTCGAGGATGATCTGTCTCTCCGCGTCAGTCAGATCGCCGAGTCTTAAGTCAATCTCTTTCAGCTCGTCGCCTACAACATACGCCTTCACTACATCCGCCTTCTCTTCCACTGCCTTTCTCACATCCGGCACGAAGATATAGTCGCCGTTCTTAAACGGAAGATGCTCGTGATCAGCGTCTGTCAGGAACGGAAGCATTCCCCAGTTGATCAGGTTGGAACGGTAACGCTTTGTCGCATACTCTACGGCGATGTTCGCCCAGCCGCCCAGTACTTTCTGGCAGGAAGCCGCCTGCTCACGCGCTGAACCGTCTCCCGGCTTCACAGCGAAGATCGTGCTTCCGACTCCGATATTTCCCTCTCCGACTTCCGGATAAGTTTTCCGGATCGTCTCCATAACCGGTTTCAGCTCTTCAAGGGCCTCCAGCGGACAAGTGCCTGCCTCGATGGCCTTCTGTGCTTTCTGGACTTCCTTTGCTCTTCCCACATACGCAGGATCTTTTCTGGAGAGCGCGAACTCTGCAAGTCCCAGAGGATTGGAACGGTATGAGGACGTCTCTCCGGACGGGATCAGCTCGTCCGTCGTCGTAACCGGGTCGTGAATCTCAGATACTACTTTCACGATCAGATTCTCCGGAAGGGCAGACATCTCCGGCCAGTCCTTAATGTTAGGACCAAACTGGATCTCCACATCCGGATCTGCTTCTCCGTGGCTGTCAAAGACACGGTTCGCATAAATATTGCTGTCAAAGTGATATTTCTGTCCTTTGTACTCTACATCCATAGCTGTCGCCGGTGTAAGGAATCCCTTGTTTGCAGCGGTTGCCGCAATAGAGCGCGCATCCATGAGCGCTACGGAAGAGATCTGTCCGCTCTGGAGCTTGCTTCCCTCACGGTTCGGGAAGTTTCTCGTCGTGTGACGGATGGAGAACGCATTGTTCGCCGGTGTGTCGCCTGCTCCGAAGCACGGTCCGCAGAACGCCGTCTTAACAACGGTTCCTGCTTCAAGAAGATCAGCCACAACGCCATTTTTCACCAGTTCCATATAAACCGGCATACTTGCCGGGTATACGCTGAATGTAAACGCATCTGAACCGATATTGTGTCCCTTGATAATGTCTGCTGCCTGGCAGATATTTTCAAATCCGCCGCCTGCGCATCCTGCGATAATTCCCTGCTCTACATAGAGTTTCCCGTCGCGGATCTTGTCCTGCAGAGAATACTCTACCGCTCCGTCCAGGCTTACGAGCGCTTTCTGCTCCACATCATGAAGGATGTCCTTTAAGTTCGCATTGAGCTCGTCGATCGTATAGACATTGCTTGGATGGAACGGCATCGCGATCATCGGTTTGATCTCGCTTAAGTTCACATAAACGCATCCGTCGTAATATGCACATGCCCCCGGATTCAGCTCTTTGTAATCTCCGCTTCTTCCGTGGATCTCATAGAATTCCTCGATCTTCTCATCCGTGGTCCAGATGGAGGACAGACAGGTTGTCTCTGTCGTCATAACATCAATGCCGATACGGAAATCTGCACTTAAGTTTTTCACGCCGGGGCCTACGAATTCCATCACTTTATTGTTTACATAGCCATTTTTAAATACCGCGCCGATAATTGCAAGCGCAACGTCCTGCGGGCCTACGCCCTTCATCGGCTCGCCTTCCAGATAAATAGCGATTACACCCGGCATTTTAATGTCATATGTCTTATTGAGGAGCTGCTTTACAAGCTCCGGTCCGCCTTCGCCCATGGCCATGGTTCCAAGTGCGCCGTAGCGGGTATGACTGTCGGAACCGAGGATCATCTTGCCGCCGCCTGCAAGCATCTCACGTGCATACTGGTGTATGACTGCCTGATGAGGCGGAACATACACGCCGCCGTACTTCTTCGCGCAGGTCAGTCCGAACATGTGGTCATCTTCATTGATCGTACCGCCCACCGCACAAAGGCTGTTATGACAGTTGGTCAGGACATACGGAATCGGGAATTTCTTAAGTCCCGAAGCGCGGGCCGTCTGAATGATTCCGACAAATGTGATGTCGTGTGACGTCAGCTTGTCAAACTTAATCTGCAGGTTCTTCATATTGTCAGAGGTATTGTGCTCTTTCAAGATGCCGTACGCCATCGTATTCTGAGCCGCCTCTTCCCTGGAAAGGGGAACCTGAACGTTTCCTGTATCTTCCACAATCTCAGCGCCGTTTAAAAGGTAAACGCCGTTGTCATATAATTTGATCATGTGTACCTCCTTCTCCTGTTACTTATAGAGTTTTCGCCTGCTGCCCCTGGTTGCTTTTACATGACAGCACTAAAAGTATTCTATCACATTTGCAGGACAGAGTAAAATACAAATACTATTTAGCGCAGGTTAAACTTATAAACTGTTATTTTGAGCAACGCCTAAAGGCGTTGTTTTTTC
>JAHZHF010000159.1:4630-7108 GCA_019420405.1 Clostridiales bacterium | reverse complement strand
GATTTTCCGGATTCCGGAACGGAATATCGAACGGCTGTCTCCCTTTCACAGAATACGATTTTCCAAACATCCCGCCCTGCTTCCGGACATTTCTGAAGAAAAGTGTTAGTGAACTAAATAGCTGAACAGTTATTTATAAAAAGCCATATATCCGGCTTCTGTTGGATGGTCAGCAATTAGTACATCTTTCTCTTTTAATAGCTTGACAGCAATCAGTATATCCGCTCCTGCGGCGGTAAAATTAACCATCATGGTAAGTAAAGAGATTGTGCCAGGATATATAAAAACAAATAAGATACTGCCTAAGCCCAATACTACAAAAGGCGCCAAAACTCCAATTAAATATGCTTTCTTTTTTAAGGCAGTCTTACATGCGCAGCTCGGCATCATTGCGTTAATATTAAAGCGAACCACTTTCCAGCCTTTTCCACTTGAAACCGCCCAACCGATACCATGCAATAATTCATGTATTACAACCGAAACGACAATGATTGCTACAAACATAATGTAAAAAGAAAGCCCGCTGATTTTTAGTAAATACGCTCTTTCAATTAAGATAAAGCGATACAATAATCCTACTATTATTATGAATGGAAGTGCATAAACAACCCCTAAAATCATTGCTTTTCCAGACGAAATTGTAACATCTTTTTCTCTGTATCCACTTGCTTTTAAATCAGCGTGCACTTTGTTAAAAATCTCATTACCCTTTTTAACTTTCATAATGGTACCTCCGCTTTGGACGTTTACCTTGGATGTTTACTACTACATACATAATATATATTATTTTGTTCTTAAAGTCAAATATTTATTACATATAGAGTAAAATAAATGTAACAGTTCAGCCATAGGGCTGAACTGTTACAAATAAATAGCCGTCATTGACGGCCATGGTAAATGTTTAATGTCACAATTTGCTATTCTTTATGTTTGAGAATGAAAATTCCTGCTATCTCAACAGCAATTGTAATGTTGAAAATGAGTTGAACCGCATTAACAGCTAAAAATGCGTCAAGTACGAGAGATTCTTCATTAGGTGATTGCTGAATTGAAATGTACTGCATATAATGGCTGAATAACGTAGCACAAACGCCAAAGCAAATTAATGCCACAATACTTGCTTTTCCAATTATTTTCCTGCCACGTTCGTCCCGGCTGCTTTTACAGAAAAACAGAAACAAAAGAACTATAAATAGCAGTACGCCAATAATCATATTGATAAAAGTCATCTGTCGGTTAGACAGTATAAAGTAGAAAAAATCTTCCATTTTTATGCCTCCTGAAAATCAAACAAATCTTCAATCGAAACATCAAACACCCGTGCAATGCTATATGCCAAGAGCATAGAGGGGTTATAACGGTTTCTTTCAAGCTGCATAATGGTCTGGCGGGAGACTCCGACTAAATCGGCAAGTTCCTGCTGAGTCATTCGTTTCGTTGCCCGATATACATGGATTTTACTCTCAAAAGCGTACTTACTTTTTCCCGCCATTTGATCACTGCCTTTCTCTAAAATCCGATTTTCAGTATAACATATCTTTTCCTATTTGAAAAATATATTTTTCCATAATAGGTCAGTAAATCACAAGAATATCTTGTACATCAAGGAAAATGGTGCTATGATATCTCTGTTTGAAATCAATGAAAGGAAACAAAAGCGTGACCTATAAAGAAGCAAGGGTATATCTGGATGAGATGTCCAGATACGGAAGTGTACTTGGCTTGGATTCGATCCGGGGTCTGCTGCGTGAGCTTGGAAATCCACAGGATAACTTAAAGTTCATACATATCGCAGGAACGAATGGCAAGGGATCTGTGCTTGCATACACTTCGACAATCTTAAGTGAGGCAGGATACAGGACGGGGCGGTATGTATCACCGACGGTTGTCGCATATCTTGAGAGGATTCAGATCGACGGAATGTGGATACCGGAGGAAAAGTTCGCGGAGAATACAGCGAAGGTGAGAGATGCTATCGTTCGTCTGGAGGCGGCCGGGAAACCGGTGCCCACAGTCTTTGAGGCTGAGACGGCGATAGCTTTTTTATATTTTTGTGATATGAAATGCGATTTCGTTGTACTTGAGGCCGGGCTTGGAGGGGCTTTGGGCCCCAATCAGCAGAGATCATATCGGTGTGATCGGAAATACGGTTGAGGAGATCGCGGAGAATAAGGCGGGGATTATAAAGCCGGGATGCATGGCGGTCTCAGCCGCTCAGACAGAGTGTGTCGCGAAGGTGTTGAGAGACTGCATGAGGAAGAATGGCCGCATGACAGACCGCACGGACGAGCCGGAATTTTTTCAGGCGGAGCCGGAGAAAGCGCGGATCACTATGGAGGATTCCGGCGGTGTTACTCTTTCTTATAAGGAGTTTGAGGATATTCATACGGCTATGGCCGGAGAGTATCAGAAAGGAAATCTGATAACGGCTCTGGAAGTAGTGCGTGCCCTGCGTGCGGCAGGCTATGCGGCAGACAT
>JAHZHF010000159.1:0-4620 GCA_019420405.1 Clostridiales bacterium | reverse complement strand
GACATTGATGCTGTGAGAAGAGGAGCGGAAAAGACGGTGTGGCCCGGACGTTTTGAACGGATTGGGGAAAAGCCGGAGTTCATCCTGGATGGCGCTCATAATGAAGATGCGGCGCTTAAGTTGAGAGCGTCCGTTGAGCGGTATTTTCCGGGAAGAAGACTGCTGTTTATTATGGGAGTATTCCGGGACAAAGAGTATGAACGGATCGCGCAGATCATGTGTCCGCTTGCTGCATCTGTGTATACAGTGGAACTTCCGGACCGGCGGAGAGGGCTTCCGGCAAGGGAGCTGGCAGAGACAGCCGGGAAGTACTGCAAGGATGTGAGGGCATTTCAAGAGGAGGAAGCCAACGGCCGGGGATGCTCGTCTGGTTGGAAAGACAGCGGAAGCCGGGGTGCGGTGTCCGATTGGAAAGACAGCAGAAACCGGGGCGCGATGTCCGGCGGGGAAGACAGCAAAATCCGGGAAATGCACTGTCATGCCGGAGAAAGTATCAGGATGGCGGCTGCGGCAGCAATGGAAGCCGCGCGGCCGGATGATGTAATTCTCGCGTTTGGTTCTCTGTCTTACCTTCAGAACATGAGGGAGGCATATGAGGACATCGTGAAACAGGCAGATGCCTGACGGAATGCAGGCGGAATCGAGAGGAAAAGAGGAGATCACAGATGATAGATCATGAGAAGATAGAACAGGCGGTGCGCCTGATGCTGGAGGGGATCGGTGAAGATGTAAACCGGGAGGGGCTTAAGGATACGCCCGCCCGGATTGCGAGGATGTACGAGGAGTTGTACGGCGGGATGGAGGAAGATGCAGGAGAGCATCTCTCGAGGACATTTACTGCAGACAGCAGTGAGATGGTGATTGAGAAGGACATTACGTTTTACTCCATGTGTGAGCACCATATCCTTCCGTTTTATGGAAAGGCGCATATTGCTTATATCCCGGACGGGAAAGTTGTGGGCTTAAGCAAACTGGCGCGGACCGTGGAAGTATATGCGAGAAGGCTGCAGATTCAGGAGCAGCTTACCGGACAGATTGCGGATGCTCTGATGGAACATATGCAGCCGAAGGGCGCGCTTGTTATGATTGAGGCCGAGCATATGTGTATGACCATGCGCGGAATCAAAAAGCCCGGAAGCCAGACTGTGACCCTGGCAAAGCGGGGCGTATTCCAGACAGATCCTGCGCTGGAGGAGCGGTTCTTCCGGATGCTGGGAAGATAGCGTCAGTGCACTGCCCCCTGTATACTGGAATTAAGCACAAGGGATGTAAGACAGTGCGTAATTACTTTGAGATGGGAGAAAAATAACCGGAGCGGGAGTGGAAGACCGATGGAAAAGGGGACGAATAGAATGGCGCGGGTGAATGCGGTCGTATCTCACCCTGTATATCAGGAATATTACAGGCGGCTGGAAGCGCTGGAGCAGAACCGTATCTTCTGCCGCCATCAGATGGATCATCTGCTGGATACGGCGCGGATCGCATATATACGGAGTATGGAGCAGGGACTGGGATTGGATAAAGAGCTGATCTATACGGCGGCTATCCTGCATGATATCGGGAAATCTCTTCAATACGAAAAGAAGATCCCTCACGAGACTGCGGGTGAGGAGATTGCGGCCGGGATTCTGGATAGTCTTCCGGAAGAAATGAGATTTTCAGAGGAGGAGAAACGGATGATCCTTACGGCGATCCGGGGGCACAGGCGGTTAAGAGAAAACCCGGAGCCGCTGGAGAAGCTTCTATATGAGAGCGATAAGGCCTCCAGGATGTGTATGGCGTGCCCTGCGCAGGAGGAATGTGACTGGAACGAAGAAAAGAAAAATATGGAGATTGTGGTATGATTATAGGCAGAAAAGAGTTTGACACAAAGCATCACACTTATATTATGGGAATCCTCAATGTAACGCCGGATTCCTTTTCGGATGGAGGAAAGTATAACCGGATGGACGCGGCGCTTTCCCACGCGCAGCAGATGATTTCGGAAGGGGCTGACATTGTTGATGTGGGAGGGGAGTCCACACGGCCGGGGCACGAGCAGATCTCGGATGAGGAGGAGATTGAGAGAGCAGCGCCTGTGATAGAAGCTCTGAAAAGAGAGTTTGACGTACCAGTGTCGATTGACACTTATAAGAGCAGTGTGGCCTCCGCTGCGCTGGAGGCCGGGGCGGATCTTGTAAATGATATCTGGGGTCTGAAATATGATGAAAAGATTGCTTCGGTCATTGCAAAAAACGGCGCAGCCTGCTGTCTGATGCATAACAGAAGAGAGGCAGTTTATGACGACTTCCTGAGAGATTTCATGGAAGATATGAGAGAATGTGTCCGGATCGCAGATCAGGCCGGAATCCCAGGGGACAGGATCATTCTTGATCCGGGCGTGGGCTTCGGGAAGACATATGAGATGAACCTTGAGATCATTGACCGTATGGAGATCCTGCACGAGCTGGAGTTTCCGATCCTCCTGGGAACATCAAGAAAATCAGTGATCGGACTGACGCTGGATCTTCCGGCGGACCAGAGAGAGGAAGGAACGCTTGTGACGACTGTGTATGCGGTTCAGAAAAGATGCGGTTTCGTGCGGGTGCATGACGTGGAGAAAAACAGAAGGGCGATCCGCATGACAGAAGCGCTCATGCGTGAACACAGCATACATTGAGTATGATGGCGGGGCGCTCAGACGAGCGGTGAGGGATGACATCGGTGCCGGGAGACGGCAGGTTTTGGAAAGGAAAGAAGAAGATGGTATCAGGATATGATAAGATCAGGATAGAAGGGCTGGAGGTATTCGCCAATCACGGAGTATTTCCGGAGGAAAATAAGCTGGGTCAGAAATTCGTGATTTCCGCGGATCTCTATACAGATACGCGCAGGGCGGGGAAGACGGACGAGCTGGAGTCCTCGATTCATTATGGAGAGGTCAGCGCATTTATCGACTGGTATTTGAAGGAAAATACATTCAAACTTCTGGAGCGCGCAGCGGAAAGTCTGGCGGAAGAACTTCTTCTTATCACTCCGGGACTCCAGAAGATCCGTCTCAAAATCGAAAAGCCCTGGGCTCCCGTGAAACTCCCGCTCAAAACAGTGGGTGTGGAGATTGAGCGGGGATGGCATACGGCATATATTGCTCTCGGATCGAATATGGGAGACAGAGAAACGTATATCAAAGATGCGGTAAAAGCTCTGGATGCGGTCAGGGGCTGTTCGGTGAAAAAGGTGTCCGGCCTGATCGAGACGCCGCCCTATGGAGTGACAGATCAGCCGGATTTCCTGAACGGATGTCTGGAGATCCGGACGCTTCTCTATCCGCGGGAACTGCTGGAGGAAATGAACCGGATCGAGAAAGAGGCGGGACGGGAGCGGAGTATCCACTGGGGACCCCGGACGCTGGATCTGGATCTCATATTCTACGATGACCTTGTGAGCGAGGAAGATGACCTCTGTATCCCCCACGTAGAAATGCACAAAAGAAAATTCGTGCTCGAGCCGTTAGCAGAGATCGCACCGTATAAGAGGCATCCTGTGTATGGCAAAACTGTGCGGGAGATGCTGGAGGATTTGGAGAGTGAAGAAAAATGAAACGAAACGTAGATCTGAATGAGATATCTGACGGAAGACTGTATTCCTCCGGGGATATGGTGAAAGCGGACTGTCATGACTGCAAGGGCTGCTCTGCCTGCTGCAGGGGGATGGGAAGTTCGGTCATTCTGGACCCCATGGACATATGGAGATTCCAGAAAGGAATAAAAAAAGGGTTTCAGGCGCTTCTTGAAGAAGGGATGATCGAGCTGAATATTGTGGACGGAATGATCCTTCCGAATCTGAGAATGAGGGGAGAGGGGGAAGCATGCCCGTTTCTCGATGGCGCAGGGAGATGTTCCGTACACGACTGCCGTCCCGGGATCTGCCGCCTCTTTCCCCTGGGGAGATACTATGAGGAAAATGGTTTCAGGTACTTTATCCAGATTCACGAATGCAGGAAGAAGGACAGAGGCAAGGTCAAGATAAAAAAGTGGCTTGGAATTCCCAATTTGAAAGCGTATGAGGCATATATCATGGAGTGGCACCGTTTTTTGAATCAGTGTGAAGAGGGATCGGACGGGCTGAGCGATGAAAACGTGAGAATCCTGACGCTGTATGTGCTGCGGAAGTTTTATGAGACACCATATGGGGCCGAGGATGAGAATGGATTTTATGAGGAGTTTAGTGTGCGGATGAAAGAGGGGAGAGAGCAGCTATTTAGTGCACTAACAATTTCCGTTAAATCACGTCCGGAAGCGGGGCGAGATGTTTAGACAGACATATTCTGGGGGAGGGGACAGCCGTTCGATGTTCCGTTCCGGAATCCGGAAAATCTAACAGGCCGAAGAGATGTTTAAGAGCAAAGCGGCGCTCCGGTTAACTCGCTCCGCTCAGACAAGCCCTGCGCGCCGCTTAACAACATCTCTTTGCCCCTAAGATTTTCAGCGGATTCCTCCAAAGTCACATCTCCCGGCTGTCTCCTTCCCCAGAAAGTATACTCCAGACGTCCGCTCCGCTTCCTGCACATTCGACAAAGATTCTGAGGGGATGGAGGATGGCGAGGGGCGCCTTCGGAAGGGCATTAGTGAAACTTAAAGT
>JAHZHF010000158.1 GCA_019420405.1 Clostridiales bacterium | reverse complement strand
GTTTTACGAATGGCGCGGGCTGAACTGTTACACACTACTATAATTATACCGAAAAAGGTGCCATTTTTGTGTATTTATACATTCCAAAATTCCATGGGCTACTCTTTCATATCCATTTTCCTTTGCAAATTTTGAAAGATAAGTTTTAGATATCTTTTTTCACAATACCTCGGTATCCGGGATTGTCCCGGTACAAGTTGTGATGAGCTGCTGAAATAGGCACAGATTACTTTATATTGGAGACAGACAGATATAGATGTATCTTTTCCATGCATCCTTCATATGATAAGAAAGAACTGAATTTGCAGGATTGACTTTTCAGGCCAGTTTTGCTATATTTAGTTCAGTGATCGTACTGGAGAAACTTGTGAAGCCTTCAGTCCGGAAGGCTCCTGCGGGAGCCTTTCGTTATTTTACAGCAAAAGAGGTGGGGAAATGGCAAAGCCTTTCAGATCATATGAAGATCTATTGATCTTCTTACAAAATGAAAAAAAACTGATTATCGAAGATTTTGATGCGGCCAGGCATATTTTATCAAAGACAAGTTATTTTTCCCTTATCTCCGGATACAAAGATACTTTCAAAAATCCAACAACAGGAAAATACATTGACGGGACGACCTTTCATGATATTTACCGTTTATATCAATTTGATAATGAACTGCGCAGCATTTTCCTGAAATATATTCTTATTGCTGAACACAGTGTAAAATCTTCTCTTGCCTACCATTTTTCAGCTACATACGGAGAAGATCAGACAGAATACTTATCTTTATCCCACTACATGGTTACTGGTTTAACAAAAAAAAAAAGATACAGAAGCTCATCAGCATTTTCCAGTATCAGTTAAAACAGAATAATGAATACGCTTATATCAATCATTATAAATCGAAGCACCACAATGTTCCTTTATGGATTATGATACAGGTATTAACCCTGGGACAAGTTTCACATATGTTTGATTACCTGAAAGCCTCTGTTCCGATTAAAGTCTGCAATGATTTTAATAAAATCGGGCGAAAAGATATGCACTCTTTTCTTTCTATTATGACAAAGCACCGGAATGTATGCGCACATGGAGACCGCTTTTTCAATTACAGGACAAAAGACAGTATCACGGATACAGCCATACATGAGAAACTGCATATCCCAAAAGTCAACGGACGCTATCAAATGGGGAAAAATGATCTTTTTTCAGAAGTCATCATTTTGAAATATCTTTTGGACAAAGAAGATTTCCGGAATTTTTATTATGAATTAAAAAACTGCCTGAAAAATCAGACTCCCGGGGAAGATATTTTAGCCCTCATGGGATTCCCGGATAACTGGATGTCCATTCTTAGAATGAAGTGCTGACAGCAACTGTAAAAAAAGGAAGATGCTGCTCCTATGAGCAAAGCACCTTCCTCTTTTTTATTTTCTTCTTCGCTCAATATCTTCTTCCTCCGCCATCCGTGGCACAGGCTTCCCGCTCTTTCTGGCAATCTGCACCCCGTAAGATGTATGCTCCATCAGAAAAAATTTCCTGCATTGTTTCTATACGGCTGTTCTTTTCAAACATGATCATAACAAAAAGAACACCTCTCTAAAATTTCTTTTAGAAAAGTGTCCTTCAAAGATTTAATACAGCTTCGCACCCGCCGGAATTCTGTCATCCACCATCAGCAGATTCAGACCTTCATGTCCGTCCTCCTCGTGTACTGCTGAAATCAGCATACCCTCGGAATCAATTCCCATCATCTTCCTCGGCGGCAGATTTACGATCGCGATCGCGGTCTTTCCGACCAGCTCTTCCGGCTCATAATACTCATGAATTCCGCTTAAGATCACACGGTCTTTGCGCACGCCGTCATCCAGCGTAAATTTCAGGAGTTTCTTGCTCTTCGGAACCGCCTCGCATGCCAGAATCTTTACCGCACGGTAATCCGACTTGCTGAACGTATCAAAATCAATCATTTCTTCAAAGAGCGGCTCGATCTTCACATTGGAAAAGTCAATCTTTTCAGCCGGTTTTTCCTCTGTTTTTGCTTCCGGTGCTTTCTGTGCAGCATTGTTTTCAGCGTTCTTTGCTGCTCCCTGTGACTTCATTGTCGGGAACAGCAGCACATCCCTGATCGCTGCGGAATCTGTCAGCAGCATACACATTCTGTCGATACCGAATCCGATACCACCTGTCGGCGGCATACCGATCTCCAGTGCATTCAGGAAGTCTTCATCTGTCGTGTTTGCTTCCTCATCGCCCTGCGCGAGCTGCTCTTCCTGAGCCTTGAAACGCTCTCTCTGATCGATCGGGTCGTTGAGCTCAGAGTAGGCATTTGCCATCTCCCATCCGTTCATGAAGAACTCAAAACGCTCCACATAGTCCGGATTCTCCGGTTTCTTCTTGGTCAGCGGAGAGATCTCAACCGGGTGATCCATAACAAATGTCGGCTGAACCAGATGCTCCTCTACATACTCCTCGAAGAACAGGTTCAGGATATCGCCCTTTTTATGTCTCTCCTCGAACTCGATGTTATGCTCTTTCGCAAGCTCTCTCGCCTGCTCCAGAGTCTCAACTTCATTCCAGTCAACGCCCGCATATTTCTTCACAGCGTCAACCATTGTAATTCTCTCAAACGGCTTTCCGAGATCCATCTCAACGCCGTTGTAAACGATCTTCGTCGTTCCCAGCACGTCCTGCGCCACGTGACGGTACAGGTTCTCTGTCAGATCCATCATTCCGTTGTAATCTGTATACGCCTGATAGAGCTCCATCAGTGTGAACTCCGGATTGTGTCTCGTATCAAGACCTTCGTTTCTGAACACACGGCCGATCTCATATACTCTCTCAAGACCACCGACGATCAGTCTCTTCAGATACAGCTCCAGAGAGATACGAAGCTTCAGATCCTCATTCAGCGCGTTGAAATGCGTCTCGAACGGTCTGGCAGCCGCGCCTCCGGCATTGCTGACAAGCATCGGAGTCTCAACTTCCATGAATCCCTGTCCGTCCAGATATTTACGGATCGAGCTGAGGATTTTGGAGCGTTTGATAAATGTATCCTTTACCTCCGGATTCATGATCAGGTCTACATATCTCTGGCGGTAACGTGTATCCGTATTGGTCAGGCCGTGGAACTTCTCCGGCAGGATCTGGAGACTCTTTGAGAGCAGCGTCACGTGAGCCGCATGGATCGAGATCTCTCCGGTCTTTGTCCGGAAGACTTCACCCTCGATTCCGATCACGTCGCCTACGTCCAGCTTTTTGAACTCTTTATAGTTCTCTTCTCCCACGCTGTCTCTCGCAACGTAGGACTGGATATTCCCTTTCAGGTCCTGAACATTGCAGAAAGATGCCTTTCCCATCACACGCTTGGACATCATACGCCCTGCGATGGATACCTTTGTTCCCTCCAGCTCATCATAGCGGTCTTTGATCTCCTGGCTGTGATGTGTCTGGTCATATTTCGTGATAACGAACGGGTCTTTTCCGTTCTGCTGAAGCTCCGCCAGCTTCTCCCGGCGTACTTTTCTCAACTGATTCAGGTCTGGTTCCTGTACGTTTTTCTGCTCCTGTGACACTTTTTGTTTCTCCTTCCTCTGAAAAGGCCGCGTATTCGTGCTGTCACGCACGTCCGGCCGTCTGCTTTTCATGTTTCCCATATGCGAACGCAGACCTCTTAAAAACTTAAGAGGTCTGTAGCATGTCATCTCTTTATTTGGAACGGCTGATCTCGAGCACTTTATACTGGATATCGCCTGCCTGTGTCTCCACGTTGACAACGTCTCCGGCTTTCTTGCCCATCAGCGCCTGGCCTACCGGTGACTCGTTAGAAATCTTTCCTTCCAGGCTGTTGGCCTCAGTTGAGCCAACGATCTTAAATTCCATCTCTTCATCATATGTGATGTCGAATACCTTCACAGTACATCCCACATTAATCTTATCAAAGTCGACTTCATCCTCAACGACTACTTCCGCATTTTTGAGGATTCCTTCTAATTCTTCAATACGAGCTTCAATGTCTCTCTGCTCGTCCTTTGCAGCATCGTACTCCGCATTCTCCGAGAGGTCTCCCTGCTCTCTGGCCTCCTTGATCTTGGCTGCAACTTCCTTTCGTTTGACAACTTTCAGATTTTCAAGCTCATCTTCAAGCGCCTTTAATCCGGCATAAGTAAGTAATCGTTTCTTCGCCTCTGCCATTGGTAACTCTCCCTTTCTGTTTCTTAACTTTTTTGTCTATCCTGCACAGGGTTTATCCGCCCTGCATGCTGCTATTTAAGTCTATTTCACAATTTCAATATTATAACCAAAGACTATAATGCTGTCAAGAGATTTTCCAGCTCTTCATAGCTCTCCACCTGGTTGATCCGCTCCCGCAGACGCGCGGCATTCGGAATCCCTTTTGTGTACCAGGCCACATGCTTTCTCATCTCACGGATTCCCACATAATCCCCTTTGTATTGAAGCTGAAGCCTGGCGTGTTTAAGCATCATTTCACGCACTTTGTCCTTATCCGGCCTGGGCGGAATCTCTCCCGTCTCTTCCCACGCGCACATCTGGGAAAAGATCCACGGATTTCCCTGCGCGCCCCTGGCGATCATGATGCCGTCACATCCTGTATATCTCACCAGCTCATCCGCTTTTTCCGGCGACGTTACGTCCCCGTTTCCGATAACGGGAATCGAAACCGCTTCTTTCACCTGACGGATAATGTCCCAGTCTGCCTTCCCGCTGTAATACTGCTCCCTTGTCCTGCCGTGAACAGCAACGGCCGCAGCCCCGGCTTCCTCTATGATCTTCGCTATCTCCACCGCATTCACATGGTCATCGTCGAAGCCTTTCCGAATCTTCACAGTCACCGGCTTCTCAATCGCCTTTACCATGGAGCTTACAATCTCATACACCAGCTTCGGATTCTTCATCAGGGCTGATCCCTCGCCGTTTTTCACTACCTTCGGGACCGGACAGCCCATGTTAATATCCAGGATATCAAACGGCCGCTCTTCGATCCGCTTCGCCATCTCGCTCATAATCTCCGGGTCTGAGCCGAAAAGCTGGAGCGATACCGGCTTCTCATCCGGGTGGATCTCAAGCAGCGCTTTCGTATTCCTGTTGTTATACAGAATCGCCTTCGCACTCACCATCTCCATACAGAGGAGCCCCGCCCCCTGTTCCCGGCAAAGCAGACGAAATGGCAGGTCGGTTACCCCTGCCATCGGCCCTAAAATATATCTGTTTTCCAGTTCCACATTTCCTATTTTCAGATGTTTCATATCTTCTGCCGTCTCAACTCTCCTTCATCCTGTCCCAAATCAGCCGCAGCCAGATATTTCTTATACCATGTCGGTATACTATGTGATATCCGGGCTGCCTTTCCTTTTCTATAAATTGCAAATCTTCGAAATTTATCTGTGTTATCATAAAGAACCGCCAAATCGCACTGGGGAAGCACTCTGCCCAAATTCAGGAGCGATTCTTCATATCGCTTCTCAATCAGTTCTTCCGGTATCCCGTGTCCACCTTGAGCCACGCGAAATCTTACTCTTTCTTTTGCTACATCAGCAGAGGCAACACCTATATAATGGAGCTCGATACTGTATCCGTTTTGTTTTGCCCTGGTAATATTACGAAAAAGAGATCTGCCGCACAGAGTAGTCTCCTGATTAAAAGAAACTCCTTGATCCAGATACGCGCCCAGCATGGTTACGGCAATTTTCCCTGCTCTTATTAGATCACGCGGATTTTTCCAATCTCCAAATTTCCTTAAAATTTCATCCGTATTTACGCGAGGCATCCCTTTCATGGTGGATAAGGTCTGGTATAAAGTTGATTTACCAGCCCCATTCACTCCCGCAATCAGTATATATCTTTTCACTAAAACAGATTCCCTTCTATTACCTGTTTCTGCTTCATCTGCAGAAGATAATCTCCTATCATTTCATAAAAATTTCTCTGCTCTTCGGTTTTTGCCTCCAAAACAAGCTGAAGCGTATCTTCCGGCTGCAGTTCTTTAATCTCTTCATAAATTTCTTCATATCTTTTCACATCACACATTGTATACGCCTCCAAAACAATCTGCCGTCTCAACTCTCCTTCATCCTGTCCCAAATCAGCCGCAGCCCGTTCAGGGTCAGCCGGGGATCGTACAGGTCAATGCACTCCGTCTCTTCCGCGATCACTTTTCCCAGCCCTCCTGTAGCGATAACATATGCGTCCTGATACCCGGATTCTTCTTTCATCCGCCTTACAATATACTCTGTCTGACCAATCGCTCCGAATACGAGGCCGCCCTGCATCCCGGTAACCGTATCATGGGCCAGTATGGAATCCGGCTTTCGTATCTGAATCGCTGGCAGCATAGCCGCGCCGCCCCACAGCGAGCGTCCCGCCGTCTCGATCCCCGGCGCGATGATGCACGCCTCCAGCGTGCGGTCCGGTCCGATCAAATCGTAAGTGGTAGCCGTGCCAAAGTCTATGACAATCGCCGGGCCATCCGCGATTGCATATCCCGCCACCGCGTTGACAATCCTGTCCGGGCCCGTTCTTGACGGGTTATCAGTGATCACTTTTACCCCCGTGTCCGTGTCGGCTGACACAAGAACCGGCTCCGTATTGAGATATTTTATGATACCGCTTGTAAGAGAATGCATAATATCCGGGACAACTGACGCGATGATAACTGCATCGATCTCCTCAGGAGCGATCCCCCGGTGTTCCAGTATACCGCAGATTGTAAATCCGTATTCATCCGACGTCCGCGCCTGCTTTGTTGTCATCCGGAACATCCCCTGCAGGAACTCGCCTGAAAACACCCCAAGCGTAATATTCGTATTTCCCACGTCAATTGTCAGAAGCATCCGTCATCCCCCTGTAAATGTAACTTTTGTCAGTAGTCTACCGTTTCAGGACGTTTTTGTCAATCACAACAGTTCCAGCTATTTAGTTCATCAACTCCCCGTTCAAAATCGTCCGAAAACAGAAACGATTCTCAAACGTATTCTGCAGGGATGGAGGACGGCTCCGGGCTTCGCTCCAGGGAATAAGGGAAACTACAAAGTACCGGATACGGATTAAAGGCAAGGACAGCCGGGGCTTAACTCGCTGACGCTCAGACAAGCGCCCCATCTGCCCTGACATCCGTATCCGGTACTTTAAGTTTCACTAATCCCCTTCCGAAGGC
>JAHZHF010000157.1 GCA_019420405.1 Clostridiales bacterium | reverse complement strand
CGCTCCGCTTCCGGACACATTTGGGCAGAAAATGTTAGTGCACTAAATAGCTGTCCAGATGAAATCCGAAGATCAGAACAGGATCGAGAACAACATTTAAGATCCCGCCAAACATCATGCCCGCGCTTGCAGGCCCGGCGTGTCCTTCGCTTCTCAGGAAATGCCCCAGCGTCAGACTGAGCATGGCAGGCATGCCGCCGATCACCACTACCCAGACCAGATAGCTCTGAGCATATCCGTAAGTATCCTGACTGGCTCCCAGCAGATTCAGAAGAGGCTCCCGGAAGCAATACGTCAGAACAGGTTTCCCAGAGCGGTAAGCAGATTAAACCACGGAGAAACAAGCGACACTGCTGCCACCATATATGGATTCCCGATCTGCCCGACAAAAAACGTATCCGCCAGATTGTAGATCATAGTGACGATCTGACTGATAACAGTCGGGACCGCCAGTGTCGCCACCGCCCGCGGAACCGGTATCGTCTCAAACAGTTCTTTCTCCGATACTGTATTATTTTTCATTTTCCGTATGCCTTCTTCCGCTCCTGTCTCACATGCACTCCATCAGAATGTCGTAGATCTCATCACGGCTTAATTCTCTCGGATTGCATTTAATTACATTACACGTATCTGCCACACTCCTTAAAACTTCCGGCGTGATCTCAATCTTTGATTTCAATTCTCCCATCTTCAATGGCAGCCCGCACTCTTTGATAAAGTCCGCCAGTGCCTCAACGCCGGCCTCCGCCGTGTCCTCACCGAAGACCTCTTTTGCAAATCTGGTGAACTTCTCTTCTGCATCTTTTACAATATGCCTGTAATAAGCCGGATGGATCACTGCCAGTCCCTGTCCGTGATTGCAGTCTGTGTAAGCCCCCAGCTGATGCTCGAGCTGATGTGCCTGGAAATCCGTCACTCTGCCGACTTTCAGGATACCGTTCTCTGCCATCGCAGAATCCCACATCAGATTACCTCTCGCCTGGATATCATGGATATTTCCCATCAGCCGTCTCATGTTCACCACTGTATTGCGCATAACTGCAAGGGCCACATCGTCAGATACATTGTCCTGATCCGAATTTCCAAAGTATGTTTCCATGGCATGGCTCAGAGTATCAAACGCGCCGGAGATCACCTGCATCCTCGGAACCGACATTGTATATCCCGGATCAAGAATCGCAAAACGCGGCGCCGCAGCTGCCATTCCCGCCTTGATTACCTTCTCCTCATTTGTGATGACCGCTCCCCCATTCATCTCAGCTCCGGTTCCGGAAGCAGTAACTATAGCTCCCATCGGGATCACATCCGTGGGGAACTGATGATCTGTCATCTCCATCTCCCACAAATCTTTATCAGTCTTTGCCTGAGCCGCAATAATCTTACAGCAGTCAATCACAGAGCCGCCGCCCAGAGCGACAATAAAATCAATATCTGCTTCTTTCGCCAGTTTCGCACCCTCCTGAACCTTCGCATAGGCCGGGTTTGACATGATACCGGAGAAATCTGTCACCTTTTTGCCTGCCTCTGCCAGATGTTCTTTTGCCGCACCTTCTCCGAAATAAACTTTCGTCGCGTATTCATACACAAATTTCTGCATTGTAAAACCTCTCCTTTCATCATCCACTGTCTCTTCTCCCTGCCATTCCTTTCCACAAACCGTATCCCCAATCTACAATCCTCCGGCAGAAAACCGGCAGTACCGCAAAGCCGCCGGAGGATCTGTTCCTCTGCAGATTATTTTAATATAAGTGGAAATGCGGCAGAATAGCCAATAAGTTTCAGGGTATATACCCGGAGGTTTTGTATAGCGGCCTTCCGGGTGATCATGTATTCACAGAACCCGCGCGAAAATACGAAAAAAATATTTTTCCTTCAATGACGACAGGAAAAGGCAGGCATCCTGTTATGGTGCCTGCCCCTCTATATAGATTTCTTTTCCGCTGAACGCGAAACCATATTTGTAGATCCGCTGATCTTCTATCCCTTTATTTTTCAGCGCTGTATCGTACTTTTTCTCAGATATCTGCTCCAACGCAGCCCGGGAAGTATCTTTCAAAGTTTTTTCTTCTGTACTGTCATGTACTTTAAATTCCATGATAAAAGCCGGAGACTTCTGATCCAGCGGTTCCATTATAACATCATATCTTCCAAATCCGCTTTCTCTGTTTGAAGTGACTGAATACTGCCCGTTCAAATCCACGATAAGCCCAAGAACAAATCCATGGTAAAAGCGTTCCGGTTCACTTTCCCCCGAAGGATGAGTCCCACTGTCGAAAAAGCTGAACGTTGCCTGAGCGACACGATTCATATATACGTTCATTGCTTTAACATCATTTTCAAGCAATGCCCTGGTAAACTCATTATAGTCCGAAGCCGCAGGCCCGAACCAGCCGCGGACCAGTTTCCGGAAGAGAAGAAGCACTTCAAAGTTTGTGACCGCAAGATGATAAATCTGCTTCCATCCGCTCGCGCTTTCGCTCTGCTCGCATTCTTTTACCTTGAGATAACCTCCGGCCAGCAGCAGACTCCAAACTGCAGATTCATCCTGATCCAGCTGGTCGTAAACAATCTGTTCATCAATTTCAGCTGTGATCGCATTTCCTCCAAGCAGTGTTTCGAAAGATTCTTTAATCTGCTTTGAGCCCTGCTGAATCACTCTGCTGACCAGACTGTTGCTGCTCGTGTTCCCCCAATATGTGTCCGCTTTTCCTTTGTCCAGATAATTCAGGATAGACCACGGATTATAGATATCTTTCTGCCCGCCAAACGTAAACCCGTCATACCAGCGTCTGACTTCCTCTTTTCGATCAGCTAATCCGAACTCCTCAAGCGCCCGGAGCACCTCTTCATCTGTAAATCCGAAGATATCGTCATATTTCACGGATGTAGATGTGACTACTTCAAGATTATTCAGGTCTGAAAAAATAGACTCTTTGCTGACCCTTGTAATTCCGGTCATAATTGCCCGCTCAAGGTATGGGTTATTCTTAAATGTAGCATTAAACAGACTTCTGGAAAAATCTGTAAATTCCTGCCAATAGCCGTTTACATATGCCTCCTGTATCGGCGTATCATACTCATCGAGAAGAATAATAACTTTTTTATTATAATACCGGGTAAGCCATCCGGAGAGACGTCTCAGGGAAATCGAGATCTCATAGTTCTCGGAATCAGACGATATATTCTGGAAATACTCCTTTTCTCTCCCGGTAAGCAAATCACCTTCCACGAGAAAATGATACTTATTGTACAGGTCAACAATTGTTTCTGCCAGCATTTTCCTCGCCTGGTCAAATGTTGTCTCTTTAATGTCCGAAAGGCTGAGCGCAATCACCGGATATGTTCCCTGCAGTTCTCTGTACTCTTTCCACTTCCAGATATCCATTTCCTGAAAAAGGTCAGATCTCCTCTTATACCCAACAGAAAAGAACTGCTCGGTCATACTTATTGTCAGTGTTTTCCCGAAACGGCGCGGACGAGTAATCAGTGTGACCTTATCTCCATTTTCCCACCATTCTTTGATAAACCTGGTCTTATCTATATAAAACAGATTATTCGTGATAAGTTCATCAAACTGCTGATAACCGATTGATACCTTCTGCATCCGGTGAATCTCCTCTCTGCCTGCAGCGTTACTTTTATTTTAATTATACGGCTCTCAAACTGCAGGAGTCAAGGTCATCATAAGCCTTTTGAATTTTCCGCAGGGTTTTCCTAAACTGCACGGCAAACAGTATCGCCGTAAACGTCACTGCAAGCAGGTCCGCGATCGGCTCGGCAACATAGACCGCGATTGCCTGATTGGATTTGATGATCTGCGGCATGATGTAGATCAGCGGAATTAAGAGGATAAATTTCCTCATTACAGCTACAACAATCGATTCCACTGCTTTTCCAAGCGCGTTAAATGTCATCTGACAAGCGATCTGGATACCGAACAGGAACATAGACGCCATATAGATACGAAGTGCAGTCCTCGTATATTCCATCAGCACGGCGTCTGTCGTAAACATCGCGGCGAATCCGCCCGGGAGCAGCATAACCAGTGCCCACAATATAATCGAATACGTCATGCTGACTTTGAGCAGAAGCTTAAACGCGGAACGCACTCTTCCTGCGTCTCCCGCGCCGTAGCAGTAGCTGATAATGGGCTGTGCCCCCTGTCCGAGTCCCTGGAGCGGAAGCATTGCGAACTGCATTACGCTGGTGAGGATCGTCATCGCTCCAACCGCAATATCACCGCCGTATTTCTGCAGGGAACTGTTAAAGCATACGGAGATCACACTCTCGCTGGCCTGCATGATAAATGTAGCGGCGCCAAGAGCCAGACACGGGAAGATAATCTTCGGCGCCAGTCTGAGGTTCTTTCTTCTGATCTTCAGGAACGTCTTCTTTCCGCAAAGGAAACTGACGACCCAGATACAGGAAAGCGCCTGTGAAATAATTGTTGCAAGAGCCGCTCCCCGGACGTCCATGTTGAACCCGAAGATAAAGATCGGATCCAGGATGATGTTTGACACAGCGCCGATCAGCACGGAAAGCATACCTGTCTTTGCAAATCCCTGTGCAGTGATAAACGCGTTCATTCCGAGAGTAATCTCAACGAAAATTGTTCCGAGCGCATAGATGTTCATATAGTTTACGCCGTATTCGATCGTATTCTCACTTGCGCCGAACGCCATAAGGAAATCCCTGTTCCACAGAAGAAGAACTATTGTAAGAAGGACTGAGATAACAATCTGGACTATAAAACAGTTCCCCAGAATCTTTTCCGCCGTATCCTTATCTTTCTTCCCCATGAAGATCGATGCCCTCGGCGCTCCGCCGTATCCGACCAGCGCTGCGAACGCGGAGACAATCATGATCAGCGGCATACACACGCCGACTCCGGTCAGCGCAGTGGCGCCGATCTCCGGGATATGTCCGATATAGATCCTGTCCACGATGTTGTAGAGCATGTTGATCAGCTGTGCCGCCACTGTCGGCAGAGCCAGCTTAAGAAGCAGTTTCCCCAGCGGCTCTGTTCTTAAGAACTCCTTATCGTCGCCTCCACCTGTATTATTACTGGTATTTGTATCCGCATTACTGCGGATTTCTGTCTGTTCTTTCTCTGTCTTTCCCATTATTTTCCTCTCCTTTCAAGCTCTCTCTTTGTATTGTCAAACATTCTTTGAAAAAAACGGGTATGCTCCTCCAGTTCTTCGTTGGTGAAGCCGCCCAGAACAGCATTTAAAAACTCTTCCTTTACATCGTCAACCATCTCTGTCACAGGCTCCGCCTCCGGTTTCATCCTCAGATGGATTCTCCTCCGGTCTTCCGTATCCGGAATCCGCTCCAGCAGCGATTTCTGGATCAGCGATTCCACCGCCTTTGATACAGCCCCTTTCGAAAGCCCTCTCAATTCTACGATATCCGCCGCCGTATCCTTGCCCGGATTATTTCTCAGGAAACTGATGACGTCAGCTTCAATCATTGTAAGATCATGCTCTGTGCAGACCTTTTTCAGCATCTTGTCATATAACCGGATCAGACTCCGAAGTCCGGTCCACATCTCCGTACTCTTCACCATGATCATGCTCCTTTCAATTAGTTTCTTCGTAAATAGTTTCTCCAAAAACCGTTTCTAACAAAACATTATAGTCACGCGGGGCGTTAAGTCAAGAAACGTAACAGAAATTTCACAAACTGCAGCCCGGATATATGGAGCACCTGCCAGGATGCGGAACTGATAAATACTGCGGGAAACAACAGATAAAATCATTACAAAAACGGGACCATGTAGACCGGAAGCATCAAAATATCTTTTTCCTTATACAGATCTTTGGTATAAACCAGGTATTTCTCAAGTATCCGCCCGGAGTATCTTTCTGAGAACTTGTCAAGCGATGCATGGGTTTTATAACCTGAAGATTTCACCTCAATAGGGCATATCTTATTTCTTCTGGACAATATAAAATCTATCTCATAATTATGCTTTGTCTTTTCATTGCGAAATGTGTAATAAAACAATTCATTTCCTTTTGCGGTCAGCATCTGAGCCACAACATTCTCGTATAGATATCCGAGATTTGCATACCTTTTATCATTCAGCAATTTTTCATAAACCACATTTTCAGTAAAATCCTTATCTTTAAAGATCAATGTTGTAAACAGCCCGGTATCAGCAAGGAAAAGTTTAAATCTCCCCAGGTCTTTATGATTTGCTATCCCTGCATTCGGGTCGTTCGCATGATATGCAGTAATCACGGTTTTTGAATCTTTCATTTCTGCAATCAATTCCAGTATACTATCTGCCCTCTCATTTGTAAGCACACTGGAAACCTGATACCTGGAAGCATTTTTATTCAACTCCGCCGGAATGGCACCGAACAGCATCGATATCTTCCCTGTAGGATCGATTTTTCTGAAATCATCTTCATACAAATTCAAAATATCTCTTTTTACCAAATCCACTCTTCTGAAATTATTGGACCGAAGATATTCGTCTACTGCCTGAGGCATGCCTCCTACCAGCATATATAATCTGAAATCCCTCAGCAATTTTCGATTCATCTTTTCGCCAACAGGCTTACGGCTCTCATAAATACTCTGCAGCAATTTCATGGTCGAATTGTCCCCCTGTGCCCAGAGAAACTCCTCATAATCCATGGGATACATACTGATTTTACGCTCTTCACTGGGAATAAGGATATCTTTCACATTTTTCTTAATTGAAATAAGAGAACCGGTCTCTATATAATCGTATCTTCCATCCTTAACAAGAGCTTTAATGGCCTGCCTTGCAAGAGGAAACAACTGTACTTCGTCAAAAATAATAAGCGAGTTTCTTTCCTCAAGATCCTTTCTATATTGAAGCTGCAGTTGAAGAAAAAAATAATTTAAATCCGAAAGATCATAAAAAAGATCTTTCACAGTCTGCGATGCGATTGAAAAATCAATCAAAATATAGCTTGCATATTCATTTTTTCCAAATGTTTCCACTACTGTAGATTTTCCCACACGCCTTGCACCTTCAACCAGTAATGCTGTTCTTCCCTGAGATTCTTTTTTCCATTCCAATAATCTGTCATATATTTTCCTTTTAAACATAAATAATTTCCACCTCCATTTTGGGACTTTTGCAGAATCGTTATTTTTATAAACCGATTTTCCTTCAAAATCGTCATTTTTGTAACAGTTCAGCCATAGGGCTGTCCGTGAGAGAAAATCATGCTCGCATGA
>JAHZHF010000156.1 GCA_019420405.1 Clostridiales bacterium | reverse complement strand
ATCAGCTCTGTTTTCGGATGTTTTGCAAAAGGACGTTAGTGAACTAAATAGCTGTTCTCATTAAATCTCCACCCTTATGACTGCCTTATTAAACTTAAAACTTCTTTTATCTCCCTCAATCCCATTCCCTCCTCGCGCGGCCGTCTGATCACCACGCACACCGCCCCGGCTTCCCGTGCGGCTTTTATCTTTTCTTCGAAACCGCCTGGGCTTCCCGACTCTTTTGTGACAAGGTACTTAGCCCCGGTCTGCCGCAGCAAAGCCAGATTCATCTCATAGGAAAATGGCCCCTGCATGGCGCTCAGATTCCGGCCTTCAAATCCCAGTCCGGCCGCGTGGCTTACAGCTTCTTTCGTGGAGAGCACCCGCGCAAAGCAGCGTTCTTTAAATCCGCTCAGTTTCGTATATGCTTCCAGATCTTTACCTCCGGTGGTAATCAGTATCCCGCCTTCCACAGTGCTCAGGTATTCTATGGCCTGGCCGATGGAATCCACAAAAACGATACCCGGCTCCTGATTTGCCTCTTTCTCTCCTGTCCTGCCTTGATCTGATGGCGAATCCGTACTCCCGGTTCCTTCTGTCTCTTCCCGCAGACAGCGGATATACCGCACACCTGCCTTCCGGCATCCGCGGCGGATGTTCTCCGTAGCATTTACCGCAAAGGGATGCGTCGCGTCAACGACAAGCGAAATCCCGTGCTCTCTCAGAAACTCCCCGATCTCTTCTTCGTCCATCCGGCCGGAAAGAGTCTGTACCATTCCGTCTCCTTTTAGAAGGCTCTCCTCTTTCATCAAATTCTCGCCATACTCTGTGGCGGTGCTCACATAGCAGGGAATCCTCTCTGCCTCTGCGTATTCGGCCAGAAGGCGCCCCTCTGTTGTACCTCCGAAAATCAGGATCTTCTTCTCTGTCTTTTCCTCCGGGCGGAGAGAGGCGTTCTTTTCTCTTTCTCCGTCTTCTCCATCAAATTTAAGGATCATTTCCGGCATCGCGAGGGCCGCCGTCATTCCCCGTCCCTTCCGCTTTCCCCGGATCAGCACGCCTCCCGGACAGCAGGCCAGTGCCGCACGCTCGCAGACATTGTCCACTCCGGTGACTGCCTCTACAAATTCCGAGCGCGACGTGACACATGAAATCGTTTTCAGTTCATCCGCGGAAAATGTAATGAATGGGATCTTATGCTTCTCTGAAAATTCCAGAAGTGCAGGTTCGTTTTTTTTCAGATCTATGCTGGCAGCTTTCTCAATGCAGCGCAGATCCAGTCCGCTTTCTGCAAGTATCTCTTCAATCCCCTCTTCCACGCTCTCCAGAGAAGCCCCTCTGCGGCATCCGATTCCCACAGTCACCTTCCCCGGAAGAAGAAGGAGCCGCGTATGCCCCGGAAAACATGGAAGATATGTCGGAAGAGCATCCGGAACATCCGCCCCTGCCGCTGGTTCTGCCGCCGCAGGATTCCATACAACAATCTCATATGCGAAATTCTTAAGCTCCTCCGGTGATTCGCACCATACAAGCTCTTCCGGGATCTTCTTTCTGCTTCCGGTATAGAGAGGGTACACGCAGAAGCCGATCTTCTCTCCTTCCAGAACTGCCGCCGAGATCTTCTTCGCCGCAGTTCTGTCCGTGAGTACCAGCCCGTTTTTTTCCGCAAATACATCTACAGCGAAACATCCTCTGACGTCTGTCGCCGTCGTCTGAACGGGAATCCCCCCTGTCATAGCGGCAATTTCATCCGCAAGCTCTGCTGCGCCGCCGATATGGCCGGACAGAAGAGGGATCACATGACGTCCGGCCTCATCCATCACTAGAACAGGGGAGTCTGTAAATTTGTCCCTGACCCAGGGTGCGATGTAGCGCACCGCTATCCCGCAGGCGCCGATAAAAAGAAAGGCGCACCTGCCCCACCGCTCCCCGATAAACTTCCTGATATCCTCAGGAAACGGCAGGAGGCTGATCTCCTGTCCCGTCTTCACATACTTTTCTGCGGCGTATCCGGCACATGAGAACTTTTTCTCTTCCAGTTTCTTTAGTATCCTCCGGTTTTGCTCCGCGCCCGCCCGGGTAAAACTGAATACAATAATTTCTTCTGTCTTCTTCATCTGGTTTCCCCGTCGAAGGCCTGTACGAGAGCCTCCGCCACTTTCAGGCCGTCCATGGCCGCCGATGTGATTCCCCCAGCATATCCTGCGCCTTCCCCGCAGGGGAAGATCCATGGAATACTGCTTCGGAACTCCTGATCCCTGCAGATTCTGACCGGAGAAGAAGTCCGGCTCTCAACGCCTGACAGCAGCGTATCTTTCTCCGCGAATCCGCGAATCTTCCGGTCCATAGCCTTAATTCCCTGCTCCAGGGAGGAAGCCAGCTCTTCCGGAAAGATACTCCGCACGTTCCCAAAGCAGTACTGCCCTTTGATATTTGGTTTCACAGTTCCATAAGAGGAGGATTTCCGATTCTCACAGAAGTCTTCATACCGCTGAACCGGAACCTGGCCTTCGCCTTCTTCCCAGGCTCTCCGCTCAAGTTTCCTCTGGAACTCCACCCCGGAGAGCGGATGATCCGCTCCGTAGTCGTCCGGCGTCACAGTGACAATCACGGCGCTGTTGGCATTCTCCCCGGCCCGGCCGTGATAGCTCATGCCGTTTACCGCGACCTGTCCCGGCTCGGAAGAAGCGTTGACTACATATCCGCCGGGGCACATGCAGAACGTATAGACTCCTCTTCCGTTTTCCAGCTTTGCCGTCAGCTTGTAAGAGGCGGCCGGAAGTTCTCCCCGCTCCTCTCTTCCATACATATTCTGATCGATCAGCCTCTGAGGATGCTCTACGCGCACGCCCACGGCAAAGGATTTTGCTTCCATATGCGTTCCCCGATCCAGAAGCATCCGGAACGTGTCCCTTGCGCTGTGCCCGATCGCGAGAACCGAAGCCCAGGTATGGATCTTCTCCTCCCGGTTGACGATCAGGCACTGCTCGTCTGGAAGGACATCTGTCACCTGGCTGTGAAACCGGATCTCTCCGCCGTATTCCTGAATCTGCCTGCGCATATTACGCACCACATCTACCAGGATATCCGTTCCGATATGGGGCTTATTCTGCCAGAGGATCTCTTCCGGAGCCCCATATTTCACGAACTGCTCCAGAACGTACCTGCCTCTTCCCGCATTATCGTGCACCATGGTGTTGAGCTTCCCGTCGGAAAACGTACCCGCTCCGCCTTCTCCGAACTGCACGTTTGAATCCGGATTCAGCATCCCGGTTTCCCAGAACTTCTCCACGTCCTTCATCCTCTCTTCAACCGCAGCTCCACGCTCCAGAATCAGAGGCCGGAACCCCAGACGCGCCAGCTCCAGCCCGCAGAAAAGGCCGGCCGGTCCCATGCCGATGATCACCGGACGCTCATCGGGCCGCCTGTCATTCTGTGTGGTGATCCTGTATGGCTTTTCCTTTTCAAGAAACAGAATATCGGACTGCTTTTTCTTTTTTTTGAGCGCCGCTTCCTTCCGGACATTTACGTCTACTGTGTAAACGTAGAAAAGCTCCGGTTTCTTTCTCGCGTCAATGGACTGCTTTCTGATCTCATAAGAGATCAGAGCGTCCTCCCGTATGCCCAGCTTTTTCAAAATTCTGGCTTTCAGATCCGCTTCCGTATGACGGATCGGTAATTTTAACTGCTGTATACGAATCATGCTTTTCCTCTTTCCATTCGATCAATCATTTCCCTGCAGCGCATCTGCCGGACACATAGCCGCTGCTCCACGCCCACTGCAGATTATATCCTCCGCACATGCCGTCCACATCCAGGAGTTCCCCTGCGAAGTAAAGTCCCGGCACATAGAGAGATTCCAGAGTTTCCGGGTTCACCTCCGCTGTATCTACTCCTCCGCAGCACACCTGTGCCTGCTCGAAGGAATTCGTCTCCGTGATCCGCACTCTGAAATTCTTAATCAGATCCACCAGCCGTTTGATCTCATCCTCAGACAGATCCCCGGCTCTCTTCCGGCGAGGGATCTCTGACATACGCACCCACAAATCGGAGAGTTTTTTGTGAAAGAGGCCGATCAGGAACATTTCCACCGGCTTATCCGGTCTTGTCTTTGCCCGTGCGCTTAAGAAGGCGCCTGTCTGTTCCTCTGTAAAATCCGTCATAAAATCAAGGACGGCCTCCGCCTCTTTTTTCTCATATAGGAGCCGGGCCGCATACCGGCTCACCTGAAATACAGGAATCCCAGAGATCCCGTATTCCGTAAGCTGGATCTCCCCCGTATCCCGGGCGATACATTCTCCCCGGGACCAGACAGACACCCCGCCGTTTACGCGCACGCCTGCGATTGATTTAAAGAACGATCCTTCACAACGGAGCTGTACCAGCGCGGGAAGCACGGGGACAATGCGGTGTCCCAGCTTTTTCGCAAGATCATATCCGGAGCCGTCTGATCCTGTGACCGGGGCCGCCTTTGATCCGGTACTTAAGATCACCCGGTCTGCCCGGATAATCTCCTCGTGCACGGCTCTTTCCTGTACAGAAGCCGATTTCTTCTTCCCTTTTTGTTTCTTTGATGCTGATTTTTGCTCAGTATCCCCGTCTTCCGGTTCCGTTACGAGAAGAGACAGCTCAAATCCCTTTTTCACGGGCCGTATCTCACGGCAGTCAGCTCCGGTCCGCACCTCGATCCCCAGCCGGCCGGTCTCCATCCTCAGGGCGTCAAGAACCGCGGACGCCTGATCCGAATTGGGATAGATGTAGCCGTTTCTGTTTTTCGAGTATACTCCCAGTTTCAGGAAAAAAGAAATCGCGTCCCGGGCGCCAAACTGCTCCACAATCCCCCAGGGAAACAGCGGATTCTCCGAGTGATAGCAAAGCGGTTCCTGGTGAATATTTGTGAAATTGCATCTGCCGTTTCCCGTGGACAGGATCTTCTTTCCGACTCTGTCCTTATGCTCGATCAGGATCACGCGGGCGCCTTCCTCCGCCGCTGTTATAGCCGCCATCATACCTGACGCGCCCCCGCCGATCACCGCAACTGTGTTCATACGCCGCCTCCCTGTTCTGATTTACAGCCCGGTCTGATTCTGTCCATACTGATCACGCCTGCGTCAATCATGCTCTGCAAGGATTTCAGGATTCCCAGCTTCGCGTGATACCAGGTCAGCCCGCCCTGGAAATACACTGCATAGGGCGGCTTGATCGGCCCATCCGCGGACAGTTCGATAGAAGAGCCCTGGACGAAGGCTCCTGCCGCCATGATCACATCGCTGTCGTATCCCGGCATCGCCCACGGTTCCGGAGTAACATAGCTGTCTACAGGAGCCGCGGCCTGGATTCCTTTACAGAATGCGACAACACCCTCTGCTGACCCCAGAGTCACCGCCTGGATGATATCGTGTCTGGACTCTTTCCCGTCCGGAACGACCGGATATCCCAGCTTCTCATATATATTGGCCGCAAACACAGCGCCCTTTAAGGCACCGCACACAACCGTAGGCGCGAGGAAAAATCCCTGATAGAAGGACTGCATCACGCCCAGGGAAGCCCCCACTTCTTTTCCAAGTCCCGGGGAAGTCAGCCTGCATGCGCAGTTTTCGATCAGTTCTTCCTTTCCTGCAATATATCCGCCGATGGGGGCCAGTCCGCCTCCCGGATTTTTGATCAGGGAACCGACGATCATATCCGCGCCCACATCACTCGGCTCGATCCGCTCGACGAATTCTCCATAGCAGTTGTCCACCATGCAGATCACATCCGGCCGTCTCTCCTTGATAAAGGCGATCAGCTCCCCGATCTTTTCCACGGAGTAGCTTGGGCGGGTCTGATATCCCTTGGACCGCTGGATCGTCACCAGCTTCGTGCGCTCATTTAGCGCCGCCTCAATTGCCGGATAATCAAAGTATCCGTCATCCAGCAGATCCACCTGGCGGTAGGTCACGCCGTACTCCGCCAGAGAACCTCTCGACGGACGGATCCCGATCACTTCCTCCAGCGTGTCATACGGTTTTCCTACCGGAGAGAGTAGCTCGTCCCCAGGCCGCAGATTCGCGGACAGCGCCAGCGCCAGCGCATGGGTACCGCATGTGATCTGCGGGCGGACGAGAGCCGCTTCCGTGTGAAACGCCGATGCGTACACAGCTTCCAGCGTATCCCTGCCCTGATCATTGTAACCATAACCGCTGGCATAATTAAAGCACCCCTCGCTGACCCGGTTTTCCTGCATGGCGCGGATCACCTTGAGCTGATTGTACTCTGCCGTAGCGTCAAATTCCTGAAACCTGTCTTTTAAAGCCTCTTCCGTTTTCTGCCCGTACTCCCATACTTCCCGTGAGATACCGAGCTCTTCATATATGCTTTCCGTATTGATCTCTTTCATTTTCTCTCTTATCCTTCTATGTTTATTTTCTCAACAGTCCAGTTATCTCTCTTTTCTCAAGCTCCCGGAGCATGAAATCCACCAGAGCGGTATCATCCTGACCGATCACAGAACGGTCCGCCCAAATGACGTCTTTCTCCCTCTTAAACCAGGTGAGCTGTCTCTTGGCGAAATGTCTCGTATCCCGCTTGATGATCCGCACCGCCTCCTCCAGCGGATATGCGCCGTCAAGGTACGCGTACAGTTCCTTATATCCCAGTCCCTGCATGGCGGTAGAATCTCTCCTGACGCCGCGTTCTTTTAAGAAACGCACTTCCTCGAGAAGCCCTTCCTCCATCATCTGGTCCACGCGGCGGTCGATCCGCTCATAAAGCCGGCCTCGCTCATCCGTCAGGACAAAATACGCATAATTGTAGGGAGATTCTTTCTCCCTCTCCCTCTCATTGTGCTCCGATATCTTTCCTCCGGTCTGACGGTGAAATTCCAGCGCCCGTATGATCCGCTTCACATTGTTCGGATGGATCTGCTCCGCGGCCTGCGGATCCGCTTTCTTTAACAGATTGTGGAGATACTCTCCTCCATGTACAGCCGCGGTCTGCTCCAGTTCCTTCCGGTAGGTATCGTCTCCATCATTTTCTGTAAAGTCGATGTCATACAGAAGCGCCTGAATATAAAACCCGGTTCCCCCGACCACAAGAGGAATCTTCCCCTTTGCCCGGATCTTATCGGCCGCGTCCTTCGCCATCTGCTGAAAGCGCACTACATTAAACTCTTCCTCAGGTTCAAGTACATCTACGAGATAGTGGGGAATCCCGTCCATCTCCTCCGGTGTGATCTTGGCTGAGCCGATATCCATATGGCGG
>JAHZHF010000155.1 GCA_019420405.1 Clostridiales bacterium | reverse complement strand
TAAATTTGTTAACTCCACGCCCACTTCCGGACGTTTCAGACGGCAAGTGTTAGTGCACTAAATAGCTGAACCATATTGGTTTTGGGATAGACGCAGAAGGCATCCCGTGTTATAATCAGCTTCATAAGCCGGTATCCTGCAGGAATCCCCTTCCCGCAGACCGAAACGGCAGAATGACATATCATGTATGGAGGAGAATCAATATGTACGACTTTGATGAAATCATGACAACAGATCCGGAAATTGCAGACGCCATCAGAGGTGAGATGGAGCGCCAGAATTCTCATATCGAGCTGATCGCATCTGAAAACTGGGTGAGCAAGGCAGTGATGGCGGCTATGGGAAGCCCTCTGACTAATAAATATGCGGAAGGATATCCGGGAAAAAGATATTACGGCGGATGCCAGTGCGTAGATGTGGTGGAGGAGCTTGCACGGGAGAGAGCGAAGGAGCTCTTTGGCTGTGAATACGCAAATGTACAGCCCCACTCCGGCGCTCAGGCGAATATGGCGGTTATGTTCGCGATCCTTCAGCCGGGGGACACCTATATGGGAATGAACCTGGATCACGGCGGACACCTGACGCACGGTTCACCGGTCAATATGTCCGGAAAATATTATCATGTCGTTCCCTACGGAGTGAATGAGGAGGGCGTGATCGATTATGACAATGTTCTGGCAATCGCAAAGGAGTGTAAGCCGAAACTGATCATTGCCGGGGCGAGCGCATACGCACGTACAATTGATTTCAAACGTTTCCGTGAGATCGCGGACGAAGTCGGTGCATATCTGATGGTGGATATGGCGCATATCGCGGGACTGGTGGCAGCAGGACTCCATCCGAGCCCGATCCCGTATGCACATGTGACGACAACTACGACGCATAAGACGCTGAGAGGCCCGAGAGGCGGACTGATTCTCTCCAGTAATGAGATGAACGAGAAATTCAACTTTAACAAGGCGATCTTCCCGGGAATCCAGGGCGGCCCGCTCATGCATGTGATTGCGGCGAAGGCGGTATGCTTTAAGGAAGCGCTTCAGCCGGAGTTCAAAGAATACCAGAAGCAGATCTTAAAGAATGCAAAGGCACTCTGTGAAGGACTGAAAAAGCGCGGGGTGAAGATCGTTTCCGGAGATACGGACAATCATCTGATGCTCGTTGACCTGACAGAGAAGAATGTCAGCGGAAAAGAGCTGGAGAAACGGCTGGACGACGCGCACATTACCTGCAATAAAAATACAATTCCGAATGACCCGCGCTCCCCGTTTGTTACAAGCGGCGTGAGACTGGGAACGCCCGCGGTGACAACGCGCGGAATGAAAGAAGAGGATATGGACAAAATTGCCGAGATCATCTCCATGGTGATCGAGAGTGAGGATAACGTGGAAGCTGCCAGAAAACTGACGGCAGAACTGACAGAAAAGTATCCGCTCTGCTAATGTACCCCCTGCCAGGAACAGAATAAAAAGTAACAGTTCAGTCCGCTCACGGACAGCCCTATGGCAGAACTGTTACAATAAAAATCATGCCCCGCCTGGAGACGCTGATTTCCGGGCGGGGTTTATCAGATGGGGAAGACTCCCGACTGTACAGGCGGTGAGCAAGAAATTAGTATCAGTGACGGATTATTCAAAGGAGTATTGCTGATGAATACGGTAAGAGTTAGAAACATTGAAATAGGCGCGGGCATCCCTAAAATCTGTGTGCCCATCGTCGGGAAGACGCTGGAAGAGATATTAAGATCCGCGGAAGAGATACGGACCACTTCCGCAGATCTCGTGGAATGGCGTGCGGACTGGTATGAGGATATCTTTGATTTCGGGAAGACAGAGCGGATGCTGAGTGATTTGAGGGATGCTCTTGGTGAGATGCCGCTTCTTTTTACATTCCGTACGGCAGACGAAGGCGGGGAAAAATCTATTGAGACAGAGACCTATGTGAAACTAAATCAGAAGGCGGCAGAGTCCGGGCTGACGGACCTTGTGGACGTGGAGATGTTCCGGGGCGGGGAGGCGGTAAGGTCGGTACTTGGTTCGGCTCATGCACACGGTGTGAAGGTGATTATGTCAAACCACGATTTCTGCGGCACTCCGGATCAGGAGGAGATCGTCCTGCGTCTGAGGAAGATGCAGGAGCTGGGAGCGGATATCCTGAAAATTGCAGTGATGCCCGGGAGCAGAGAAGATGTGCTGACCCTTTTATCCGCTACAGAGGAGATGACCCGGCTATATGCAGAGCGTCCTGTTATTACTATGTCTATGGCGGGAAGCGGCGTGATCAGCCGGATCTGCGGGGAGGTGTTCGGCTCGGCCGTCACGTTCGGCGCAGTGGGGAAGACCTCCGCGCCGGGACAGATGGACGCGGAAGATCTGGCTGTAGTGCTTCGCCTTCTTCACGGAAGCATGTGAATCGTGGGAGACCGGAACTGCTTTTCATGAATCTTTTTTCTTCCGGACATAAAAAGCAATTTTTGTAATGTACTCATTTTCATCCCGGGAAGTAATATAATCATTGATGCAGAATTCATATGCATCCGACACAATTTCCAGAGCACTTTCTTCGCAGTAATTCAGCAGTTTTTCATAAGAGCGTCCAATAGACATATAATCTCCGACATGGAATATACAGGCGCGCTTCCCGGAAGGGAGCCGCCGGATATTCTGTGCCCGGTCTGTTTTTTCAATCGGAAGGAAAGCGGTGGACGCCTCCGTGCAGCGCTTTTCTTTAATGCGTTCCAGCGGGACGATGACACCGCTTTCGAAAAATATGGGCAGTTGTTTCTGGAAAGAATCCGCAAAACATTTCTTCGTTGCAATGCTGATCTCCTTTAATGTATAAGGACTTTCAACTTCCTGGAAAAGAATGTACTGCGGTTCCGTTTCTTCTATAACAATGGCACCCTCTTTTTCGCGATACCGCCGGGACAGCTCCATCTGTTCACACCGGTGGAGAACACGGCTGCGGATCAGGTGCAGTTCCTGAATCTGGCGGTCAATGACAGAGACCTGTTTCCTCAATGCGGCTAAACTGGTGTCGATATTGTAATGCTGCATGTGCTCTTTGATTTCATTCAGAGAAAATCCGATTTTTTTCATAATCAGGATGGTGTCTAAATAGTCGATCTGGCTGGAGCTGTAGTAGCGGTATCCATTATTCGGGTCTACGTAAGCGGGGCAAAACAGCCCGATTTTGTCGTAGAAAATCAGCGTTTGTTTTGAGATGTTCTGATATTTTGATAATTCTCCTATAGAAAATAAATTTTTCATAAATTACCTCTTGACAATATAGTTACTATATTCTTTATTATAGACCGGGATAAGAATAAAACGCAAGGAGCAGAAAAATGTCTGAACAGAGAATAAGAAAATTTTTTATCCGAATTACGGGAGGTGTAACTGGAAAGAAGATTGCATTGATTATGGTGGGAGCGATGATCTGTACCTTCGGTATTCACAATATACATCAGCAGTCCGGTATCACGGAGGGCGGGGTGATCGGCCTTATGCTGCTTGCAGAGCACTGGCTCGGATTTTCACCGGCCTTTATAACGCCGGTACTGGATCTTGCGTGCTATTTGCTCGCGTTTAAGTATCTCGGAGGAAGATTTATTAAAATCTCGGCGATCTCAACCGTAAGTGTGTCACTGTTTTATAAAGTATGGGAACTCTTTCCCCCGGCTCTTCCGGATTTGTCCGTGTATCCGCTGCTGGCTGCGGTTAGCGGAGGAGTTTTTGTCGGAATCGGAGTTGGCATTATTGTACGGCAGGGAGGATCGAGCGGAGGGGATGATGCGCTGGCTCTTACGATTTCCCGTGTGACCGGATGGAGGCTGTCACGCTCTTATATGTTTACGGATTTCGTTGTGCTCGGGCTGTCTCTGACTTATATTCCTTTTACAAAAATTATATTTTCTGTAATTACAGTAACAGTATCTTCTTTTTTGATTGATTGTGTACAGGAATTAAAGCTGCGCAAAATACCGGAAAACAGAACTGAAAAAAAGTATTAAATATCACTTGCATTATACCCTGACAGGGTATATAATGATGCGTGTGGGAATGATACCCCGCAGGGGTTTGCGGAGGGTGTCTAAAAAGTAACAGTTCAGCCCGCGCCATTCGTAAAACCGCACTTCGTGCTTATTGCGGCTGCCGCCGCTGTTTTACTCATAGACGGGCGCTCAGCTCATAGGACTGCACGATCGAAAAATCATGCAAGCATGATTTTCTCTCACGGACAGCCCTATGGCTGAACTGTTATAAAAAAATACTCATAAAAAGGCGAGGAGGAACAGAAGAATGGAAGATATAAAAAAAGATTGTCCGGTGTGTCAGCACAAAATGAAGGAGCGCACGGAGAAAGAGCGCAGAGATCTGATCAACCGTCTGAGCCGTATCGAGGGCCAGGTGCGCGGGATCAAAAGGATGGTGGACGAAAACGCCTACTGTCCGGATATCCTGATACAGGTGTCCGCAGTAAACGCAGCGCTCAACAGTTTTAATAAAGTTCTGCTCGCGGAGCATATCCGCACATGTGTGGCAGATGATATCAGGGAGGGGAAAGAAGAGACCATAGACGAGCTGGTTCTCGTTCTCCAGAAACTGATGAAGTAAGGAGGAATCTTTATGGAACAATATAATGTAACGGGCATGAGCTGTGCGGCGTGCAGCGCCCGTGTGGAGAAGGCGGTTTCGAAAGTACCGGGGGTAACGTCCTGTTCGGTGAGCCTTCTGACGAACTCCATGGGAGTGGAGGGGACGGCTTCTCCGGATGAGATCATTGCTGCGGTGGAGGAGGCGGGCTACGGCGCGTCGGAAAAAGGCGCTTCGTCCGGCCAGCAGGCCAGAGGCGGAAGCGGCATGTCCATTGCGGAAGCGGAGGATTCGCTGAAGGACCGGGAGACGCCGAAGATGAAGAGGAGGCTGATTGCCTCTCTTTGTTTTCTGATCCCGCTGATGTATTTCTCTATGGGACATATGATGTGGAACTGGCCGGTTCCGTCATTCCTGGAGGGGAATCATGTGGCCATGGGACTGATTCAGCTGCTTTTGACCACGGCTGTTATGGTGATCAACCAGAAATTCTTTATCAGCGGATTCAAAGGACTGATTCATCGCGCGCCCAATATGGATACGCTGGTGGCTCTGGGGGCGGGGGCTTCCTACGGATACAGTCTGTACGCGCTGTTTGCCATGACAGACGCGCAGATGCGCGGGGATGCGGCCGCGGTGATGGGCTATATGCACGAGTTTTATTTTGAGTCTGCGGCCATGATCCTGACACTGATTACGGTGGGAAAGATGCTGGAAGCCCGTTCAAAGGGAAGAACTACGGATGCCTTGAAGAGCCTGATGAAGCTGGCTCCGAAGACGGCCACTGTTGTGAGAAACGGCGTGGAGGAGACGGTTTCCATCGAACAGGTGAGAAAAGGCGATATTTTCGTCGTCAGGCCGGGGGAGAATATCCCGGTGGACGGTATTGTGCTGGAGGGACACAGCGCGGTGAATGAATCAGCGCTGACCGGGGAGAGTATTCCGGTGGATAAGGATGCGGGAGATGCGGTCTCCGCGGCTACGTTAAACCAGTCCGGATTCCTGCGCTGTGAGGCGTCCCGTGTGGGAGAGGATACAACTCTGTCCCAGATCATCCAGATGGTGAGCGACGCGGCTGCGACAAAGGCGCCGATCGCGAAGGTGGCGGACCGGGTATCAGGCGTATTTGTCCCTGCGGTGATCGGGATCGCCCTTGTGACCATGATTGTGTGGCTCATAGCAGGCGAGACGATCGGGTTTGCGCTTGCAAGAGGGATTTCCGTGCTTGTGATAAGCTGTCCGTGTGCGCTGGGGCTTGCGACTCCGGTTGCGATCATGGTGGGAAACGGCATGGGCGCGAAGAACGGCATTATGTTCAAGACAGCGGTTTCGCTTGAGGAGACGGGGAAGACGCAGATCGTTGCGCTCGATAAAACCGGTACGATCACAAGCGGAGAACCGCGAGTGACAGATATGATTCCGGCAGAAGGCGTGACAGAGGAAGAACTGCTTCTGACTGCCTGCGCACTGGAAAAGAAGAGCGAGCATCCTCTTGCGCGGGCAGTGCTCCTGAAAGCGGAGGAGGACGGCGTGGCTGAGACTCCCGAAGCGGAAGACTTCCAGGCAGTTCCGGGCAACGGTCTCTCCGGAAAGCTGGAAGGCAAGAACGTTTACGGCGGCAATCTGAAATTTATCCGTAAAAACACCTCGATTCTTCCGGAGACGGAGCAGCTATCAGAGAAACTGGCGTCCGAGGGGAAGACTCCGCTGTTTTTCAGCCGGGACGGCCAGCTCATCGGAATCATCGCTGTGGCGGACGTGATCAAGGAGGACAGCCCGCGGGCGGTGAAAGAGCTTCAGAATATGGGCATTCATGTAGTTATGCTTACCGGGGACAACGAGCGTACAGCGAGAGCAATCGGCGATCAGGCCGGAGTGGATGAAGTAATCGCGGGCGTTCTGCCGGACGGCAAGGAGAGCGTGATTCGTGCTCTCAAGAAGAAGGGCAGAGTCGCCATGGTAGGCGATGGTATCAACGATGCTCCGGCGCTGACCCGCGCGGATATGGGGATCGCCATCGGAGCCGGAACAGATATCGCCATCGACGCGGCGGACGTGGTGCTTATGAAGAGCCGCTTAAGCGACGTGCCGGCAGCGATCCGCCTGAGCAGGGCGACGCTGCGGAATATCCACGAAAATCTGTTCTGGGCATTTTTCTACAACGTAATCGGTATCCCACTGGCTGCAGGAGTGTGGATTCCCATCTTCGGATGGCAGTTAAACCCCATGTTCGGGGCGGCGGCCATGAGTCTGTCCAGCTTTTGCGTGGTCAGCAATGCACTGAGGCTCAACTGGTTTAAAATGTATGATGCCAGCAGAGATAAAAAAATCAGAATCAGAAAGAAAGAGGAGGAAACAACGATGACAAAGACAATGAAGATCGAAGGAATGATGTGCGGACACTGCGAGGCAAGGGTGAAAAAAGTCCTTGAAGCACTTCCGGAAGTGGATGCGGCGGAAGTCAGCCACGAAGCGGGAACGGCGGTTGTCACATTGAATGCAGAGATTGATGACAGCGTACTGAAAAAGACGGTAGAAGATCAGGATTACAAAGTGATCGGGATTGAGTAGAATATTCAGCAGCTATTTAGTTCATTAACTCCCGTATGAAAAAACGTCCGAAAACAGGGACGAT
>JAHZHF010000154.1 GCA_019420405.1 Clostridiales bacterium | reverse complement strand
GGAACGGAATATCGAACGGCTGTCTCCCTTTCACAGAATACGATTTTCCAAACATTCATTCCCGCTTCCAGACGTTTCAGAAGAAAAGTGTTATTGAACTAAATATCTGCTGAGTTCACTGCAGTTTGAGAAAAACAGGTTTTCTCCCCTTATACTCCGCATAATAGCGAAATCCGCAGGATTTTAAGATCTCCTCCGCCTGCTCAAAGGCATATCCCACATGTTCCGGCCGGTGGGCATCTGCCCCCACTGTCACGATCTCACCGCCCAGTTCTCTGTACCGTCTCAGCACATCCGGATGGGGATTCGGGAAGCCGAGTCCGTATTTTACGCCTCCCATATTCATCTCCAGGCCTTTTCCCATAGAGATCAGTTTTCTAAGAACCGCATCGATTTCGTCCGAAAACGCCTTGTAGGAATACTCTTCTGCCTTGTGTTTCCCGTAGCGCACCACATAATCCAGGTGGCCCAGAACGTCAAAATCTTCTACATTTTCCAGGCATTTCAGAGTCTCCTCAAACGCCTCACGGTAGGCGTCTGCATCCGGACGTCCCTCAAAGATCTTTCCATAATACGGGTCATATCCCCGGATCAGATGAACGGAACCGATCACAAAGTCAAACGGATACGCGTTTACCATCTCCCGGCATTTTTCTCCGAGATGCGGCTGCAGGCCGAACTCAATACCGATTCGTACATCCAGTCTGTCTTCATACTCTTCTTTTATTGAACAAAGGGTCCGGAAATACTCCTCCAGATCAAACTGAAATGGGATCTGTCCCTCCGGATGGGGTTCTTCTCCTTCCTGGGGCGGATAGGCAATATCCATATGATCCGTGATACAGACTGCGTGAAGCCCCTTTTTCACGGCCGCGTCCAGCATACTTCTCACCGATGCGCCGCTGTCCGTAGAGAACACTGTATGCATATGTGTATCCCCCGGAAGATTGTATCCTGTCATACGATCGTCCCTCCTCCCAGCACGTACTCACCGTCATAGAGAACCAGGGCCTGTCCGGGTGTAACCGCTCTCTGCGGCTCCTCAAAATGACAGACGAAAGCATCCGGCCCTTCCTGTTCCACTGTGCACCAGGCACCTTTATGGTTATAGCGAATCTTCGCAAACACGCGCCGCGGCCCGTCAAGCCTCTCTACAGCCATAAAATTAGCCTTCTCCGCGCGCACATCATACGTCAGAGACTCCTCATAAGTCCCGATCACAACCTCGTTCGTCTCCGGACGGATCTCAAGGACGAAGGCCGGATAACCCAGCGCCAGCCCCAGCCCTTTTCTCTGTCCCACAGTATAATGGATAATTCCTTTGTGCTGTCCCAGGACACGGCCGTCAGGGGTCACGAAATTTCCCTTCGGAAGTTCTCTCCCGGTCTTTGCCCTCACTTCTTCCTCTATGAAAGAAGCATAATCTCCATCCGGGACAAAACAGATATCCTGGCTGTCCGGCTTATCGGCCACCAGAAGCCCGATCTTCTCGGCAATAGAGCGTATCTCATCCTTTGAATAAGCCCCCACCGGCATAAGAGTCCTCTTCAACTGCTCCTGGGTCAGATTATAAAGCGCGTAAGTCTGGTCTTTCGCCAGCGTTGCCGAGCGTCTGAGCGCATACCGTCCGTTCTGCAGCTGCTCTACCCGGGCATAGTGGCCTGTCGCGATGTAGTCCGCGCCGATCGCCATGCTCCGGGTCAGAAGGGATTCCCACTTCACATACCGGTTGCACGCGATACACGGGTTTGGCGTCCGGCCATTCACATACTCCGAGGTAAAATAATCTATTACATTTTCCCGGAATTCTTTCTTAAAATTCATCACATAGTAGGGAATATCCAGGGCCGCCGCCACGCGCCTGGCATCCTCCACAGCGCTCAGGCCGCAGCATCCGCCGTTTTCCTCCACCGAACAGGCATCCTCATCCTGCCAGATCTGCATTGTGACTCCGATCACATCATATCCCTGTTCCTTCAAGAGATATGCAGCCACAGACGAGTCAACTCCGCCGGACATTCCCACGACAACCTTACTCATCAGTATTCCTCTTCTTCCTCTTCCTCGCCCTCATGGATATCAGACTTCGGCTTCTCAAGTCCCTCGATCTTGATTCCGTTCTTCTCTGCATAGTCCCAGAGCGCAGCGTGGATCGCCTCTTCTGCCAGAAGGGAGCAGTGTACCTTAACCGGCGGGAGCCCGTCCAGAGCCTCCATCACAGCCTTGTTGGTCACCTGCATTGCCTCCTGAATGTTCTTGCCCTTCACAAGCTCTGTTGCCATGCTGCTTGTAGCTACAGCCGCTCCGCAGCCGAAAGTTTTAAACTTTACATCCCTGATAATCTGATTCTCGTCAATGTCGAGGTAAATCCTCATGATATCCCCGCACTTTGCGTTTCCCACTGTTCCAACGCCGCTGGCGTTCTCAATCTCTCCTACATTTCTCGGATGCTGAAAATGGTCCATCACCTTTTCTGTATACATAACCTGATACCTCCTGTATTTATCCTTTAACTGTTTTTCTGTTTTTTCACAAAGTCTTCGTAGAGCGGAGACATGCCGCGCAGATTCTCTACAATCTCCTTTAAGCTGTCCACCACATAATCCAGATCCTCCCGTGTCGTCTCAGCGCCAAGTGTCATCCTGAGCGAGCCGTGAGCGATCTCGTGAGGCAGTCCGATGGCCAGAAGCACATGGGACGGATCCAGAGATCCCGACGTACACGCTGAACCGCTGGATGCGCAGATCCCCTTCATATCGAGCATGATCAGAAGCGACTCTCCCTCGATGAAGCGGAAGCTGAAATTCACATTATTGGGAAGTCTTTTCTCTCTGTCGCCGTTTAAGCGGCAGTATGGAATCTCCTTCTCAATCCTTCCGATCAGGTAATCTCTCAATTCTCTCTCTTTGTCTGTCCGCTCTTTCATGGAAGCCGCTGCAAGTTCCACTGCCTTCCCAAGTCCGACGATCCCGGGTACATTCTCAGTTCCGGCCCGGCGCTTCCTCTCCTGTGCACCGCCATGGATAAAGGAGCGGATCTTCACGCCTTTACGGATGTAGAGGAAACCGATCCCTTTTGGCCCGTTCAGCTTATGTCCGCTGGCGCTGAGCATATCAATACAGCACTCGTCCACATTGATGGGAACCTGACAGAACGCCTGCACTGCATCTGTATGGAACAGCACGCCGTGCTCACGGGCGATCTTTCCGATCTCTGCGACCGGCTCCACAGTTCCGATCTCGTTGTTTGCAAACATAATGGTAATCAGGATCGTATCCGGACGAATCGCCGCTTCTACCGCTTTCGGATCCACCAGACCGTTCTCATCCACATCCAGATATGTCACTTCATATCCGCGTTTCTCAAGATATTCACAGGTGTGAAGAATGGCATGATGCTCGATCCTGCTGGTAATGATATGTTTCCCTTTGGACGCGTATGCCTCAGCCGTCGCTGTCAGCGCCCAGTTGTCCGACTCCGTTCCTCCTGCGGTGAAATAGATCTCATTGGACTTCGCGCCGAGAACCCCCGCTATAATCTCTCTCTGCTTTGTAATTACCTCTTTATTTGCTGCGGCAAATCCGTAAACACTGGACGGATTTCCGTAATGTTCCGTGAAATACGGCAGCATTGCCTCCACAGCCTCCGGTGCTGTCTTTGTCGTCGCCGCATTGTCAAGATAAATCAATTTTTCCATATCTGCCTCCGTATCCTGTTTTTACTTCTTTATGCATCCGCCGGAATATCCCATCAGTTCGGGCATTCTGCCCGGTCAGTATTTTCCGGCCCGTCCGGACATTTTCTCCGGCTCTCCTTTACGAGCTGATCCAGACTGATCTCGTCTACTGTCCTGCTGATACTCTCGTTGATCCGTTTCCAGACATATTTTGTCACACAAGTATCGGCAGCCCTGCACTCTCCATCCGGCTCCAGCCCGGCGCACTCTACAGGCTCCAGACTGCCTTCCAGGGCGCGCAGCACATCTCCGACCGATATCTCCTTCATATCCTTCGCAAGCACATAGCCCCCGCCCGCTCCGCGGATACTTCTGACCAGCCCCGCTTTTTTCATCATGGACATCAACTGCTCCAGATATCGCTCAGAAAGATCCTGACGGGCAGAAATGCTGGTTGTTGAAACCGGTCCCTCCCCGCTGTACTGCGCCAGATCAATCAGGGCGCGCAGTCCGTACCTTCCTTTTGTAGAAAGCTTCATATTCATGTCCTCCTCACGGCTGGCCTCCCATCATACTGCCCTTTTTCGGGGACCGCCGTTTTATTCCCTAGTGATTTACTCGGATTTCTTTTGTAGAATATCACCTCCCTGCTGTTCTGTCAACCCGGGAAATCACATATGCTGTAAAAAGTATCCTTCAGGTGATTTCCATGTCCTCAAGACACACTCTGGTACGCGGAGCCATGATCCTCACAGCCGCCGGCCTTATCTCCCGGCTCATGGGGTTCTTTTTCCGCATTTTTTTAAGCCATGCATTCGGGGAGGAAAGCGTCGGTCTCTACCAGCTCATCTTCCCGGTCTATGCCCTCTGCCTTTCCTTAAGCACAGCCGGTCTGCAGACTGCAGTTTCCCGCATCACCGCAGCCAAAGTGTCGGTAGGAAAAACAAAAGAGGCCAGAAGCGTTCTTCATCTCGCTCTCGGCCTTACTCTCATTCTCTCATTTATGGAAATTATAATTATCCAGCAGAATGCTGAATGGATCGCACAGTCCTTTCTCGGTGATTCCCGCTGCACTCAGATGCTGATGATCATCTCCTACGCGCTTCCCTGCGCCGCGGTACATAGCTGCATCTGCGGATACAGTCTGGGACTGCAAAAGGCGGAACTTCCCGCTATCAGCCAGTTAATCGAACAGACTGGCCGGATTCTCTTCGTGCTCCTGTTTTTCTCCCTCCTGAAAAACGCGGGGCAGACTCCCGGCATCCCTCTGGCCGCAGCCGGGATTGTTGCCGGGGAACTGCTGTCAGCCCTGTTTTCTCTTCATTTCCTCTCAAGGCAGAAGGATGCACTCTCCGGGATATCCCCCGGAATTTCTCCGTCCCGGAAGATATCACGCAGATACGGTGCTGGTGCTTTCACACGTCTCTGTGAGAAAATATCCTCCTATAGCAGCATCATCCGTGAGCTTCTCGGCCTCTCGCTGCCGCTGACTGCCAGCCGTGTCACCGTAACCCTTCTGCAGAGCATCGAGGCTGCTTCTATCCCCGCATGCCTAAAGCTCTATGGGCTGAGCAGCAGCGAGGCCCTGAGTCTGTACGGAGTCCTCACCGGCATGGCCATGCCCTGCATCCTCTTTCCTTCCGCACTCACCGGCTCCGTAGGAACCGTGCTCATGCCCGCGGTCAGCGCCACCCAGGCCGCCGGAAGCCGTCCGGGCGTCATACAGCTCCTTAAGAAAGCTGTCGGGAGCTGCCTGATCCTCGGGCTGTCCTGCTGTCTCTTTTTCCTGGTGTTCGGACGCTTCATCGGAAACGTACTCTTCCACAGCAGCTCTGCGGGCAATTTCCTTCTCACTCTTGCATGGATCTGCCCGTTTCTGTATACGAATACCGCCCTGATCAGCGCCATCAACGGACTTGGAAAAACAACCTCCACATTTCTGGTCAATACGGCCGGGCTGCTTGTCCGCATCGGAGGCGTTTTTCTGGCAATCCCGTCCTTCGGAATACAAGGATATCTCTGGGGACTTCTGCTGAGCCAGTTTATTGTATCTATTCTCTCCGTTTTTGTCCTTGTCATTACAGGGTGGAGAGGAACGCCTTCACAAAGATCGGGTTTACATACAGCTCCAGAATAATGCCTGTAATCATGCACAACGCAATAAACACCGTTTTCTGCCGGTTCCACTTTCCCTGCGGCGATGAAAAACAGTACCAGAACAGCACAAGATAAGCCGGAATATAAAAGAGAAACTGCGGAAGCAGTCCTGTCACACACAGAAGGCTTCCGCGGATTCCCATATTCAAAACCGCCGTGGAGATCAGGATGCCGCCGGACGCCCCTGCCCAGATAAGGAACACAGCCGCAGAGAGTCTGCGCAGTCTGGTGAACGCAAGTCCTCCCAGTACAAGAAAAGGAAGCACCCGCAGCCTCAGAAGATACCACAGATACTCCCTCGTATCAATCTGAACCTTCTGGAACTGATTCAGAAAATATTCGCTGAATATTCCCGGCTCAGCCATATATTTCTTTGCAGCAAAATTTACATAAAGAATGCCGAGCAGAAATCCCGGCATAAAGAAAGCAAGCAGTTGTTTTCTCGTATGAAATATCCTCATAACTCCTCCTCATGTTTCTGTGGGATATTTCATTATATGCCGGGACTGTCCGATTATTCTTTTCCTCTTAAATACAATCTGTTACTTTGTAACAGTTCAGCCATCTGATGTCATGGGGCTGTTACGTTACTTTCCGTACTTCACGGCGTAAGCCATAAGCGATGCCACAGTCTTCGAATCCTCAATCTCACCGCTCAGTATCTTCTGTTTCAGTTCATCGAGAGAATACGCTTTCAGATCAATAAACTCATCCTCGTCCAGATGCTGCTTCGAAGGGATCAGATCTTTCGCGACATAGACTTCGATCCTCTCGTTGCAGAAGGCAACTGTCGTGCGAAGCGTGATCAGCCATTCCAGATTCTCGCTTCTATATCCGGTCTCTTCCTCAAGTTCTCTCGACGCGCACGTCCTTCCCGGTTCATCCTCAGCGTCCAGCGCTCCGGCCGGGATCTCAAGTGTATACCTGTCAAGAGCATTGCGGTACTGACGTACCATCAAAATCTTCCCGTCATCCGTAACAGGCACAACAGCCGCGGCTCCCTTATGTTTGATAAAATCCCAGATCACCGTATGATCCCCGTTAATCTCCATCGTATCCTGATAGAAATCAATGATCTTCCCCTTAAACTTCAACTCCCTGTTTACCCGTTTAATCTGATCGCTCATAATCCTTTCCTCTCCTTTACATATCTTTAAAAAAGAAGACCCTTGTCTTTCGACAAGGGCCGGTCTTTATCTGCTGTTATGATCTATTGCTATTTCGCGTAATCTGTAGCCCGTGATTCACGGATTACATTTACTTTGATCTGTCCAGGATACTCCAGTTCGAACTCGATCTGTTTCGCGATATCCCTGGCCATAAGCACCATATCATCATCAGATACCTGCTCTGGAACTACCATAACACGAATCTCTCTACCCGCCTGAATGGCAA
>JAHZHF010000153.1 GCA_019420405.1 Clostridiales bacterium | reverse complement strand
AGGCATGACCGCCGCCGCTGTTAGCCTTAAACTCGAAGTTTGCCAGTCCTTTCTCTGCAATGCCGATGAGAGCGCACTCCCGGTCTACTCCCGGGAACACGTTTTCTACTACAGCGCCGCCCTCATCAACCACCAGAGCAGGACGGATTCCTCTTTTCTCAAACAGATCGACGATAGCAGGGCAGGACGGCCCGTTAATCTCCTCCTGACCGGAGAAAGCGAAATAGATATCATGCTCCGGTACAAACCCTTCTGCAATCAGCTTCTCCGCCGCTTCCATAATCCCACAGAAAGTCCCCTTCGTATCCAGAGTTCCTCTGCCCCAGATCACACCGTCCTCCACGATCCCTTCAAAAGCAGGTTTCTCCCAGAGACTCTCCTCCACAGGAACCACATCGTAATGAGACATCAGCACAACTGGTTCCTCGGAAGTTTTTCCCTTCCAGTGATACAGCATCCCGTTTACACCCACGAACTCTCTCGGACATATTCCGTGCACCAGCGGATACAGCTTTGGAAGCAGTTCCTGAAATTTTCTGAACTCTTCCTTGTCAATCAGTTTCTCATCATTATATGACACTGTCTTACAGCGGATCATTTCCACCATATCCGACACAATTTTCTCCTCGTTGAGAATCACCTTTTCTCCCGAAGGCTTCAGCTCATCATACGGTTTGTACATTGCAGCCCGGATCAGAAGTACCGCCAGGAATAATACAATGACTGCCACAATCACATATAAAATGATCAACACACTCAGTCCCCTTTCAAAGCATCCCTTTATTATATAAAATTCTTGCCGCGGCAATGGCAATGATAGCGCCTACCGGCACAAGTACGCCTACCGAGCCGGACAGAGACGGCACGAGCAGGAACAGCACCACCATAAATACCAGCGGTGCAATTGATATCTTCCAGTTCTTGCTCACATACACTACCGCCAGTCCTCCAAACAGCGCCGGAAGGATATTGTCAAAGGCAGGTTTCAATGTAGGCGAGTTCAGGATCGGTGTCAGAGGTACAAGAAGCGCTACCCCAACAGCGATAATCACAGTAGTAACAATAGACGATGTCGCCACAGCGATCGTGGAGATCACTTCCCCCTCGTCAGTTCCCGGTTTCACACGTGCATTCTCCATCGCAGTCAGAGCTGCCGGAACTTTCAGATTCGTCAGGTTGCCCGTCACAAATGCCAGATAAGATCCTGCTGTTCCCAGCATCGGCACAAATGTCAGAACCTCGATCAGTCCTACGGTCCAGAAAATAGGTGCCACACCGATCAGTCCCTTTAACACAGGTACAATTCCCGGCCAGGCATCATAGTAAATACATGTGATAATCGGGTATGCGAAAATCATTCCCAGAGCGCTCAGGATCCAGATCCTTCCGTACACGTGGGTCATATCTTCATAGCTTCTGCCCTGTCTGTTTGTATTCGTATTCATATCTTATCTTCCTCCCGTCACTATACAATCATCGGCGTAATCACTACCGCAAACGCCATGGCGCAAAGCATGCTGATGGGCAGTGCATAATTTTCAAGCCATTTCATTTTGCAGACCTTTACAAGCAGACCGCAGATTCCCATGACAAACGCGGAAAACAAAAGTACGAATATCGGAATCCAGCCCGCAAGACCACTCCTGATATCTGCAAATACCATACCCAGGAAAGCTGAGATCATTCCGAGGAACAGCGCGGTCATCAGGATGTCTCCCCACTTGCTGTCCTTCTGCTTAATCTTCATCAGACCTCCCTGGATCTTTTTAATAAAAAGCGGTACCCAGATCAGCCCCGGGAAAATTCCAAGGGTCATTACCCACGCGATCGCTGTATACACCTTCGGATCCGTTATCGTCTCAGATAATACCGTAATCCCCAGAGCGTTTGCTGTTGTTGTCGCGGCCGGAAGCTCGTAAGTAATAGCTCCGATGACGCTCAGCCGCAGCCACGGCAGCGGAAGCCCCAGGAACTGTGCCAGTGTAATTACACCCAGCAGGATGGACACAGCCGGCGCGAATGTAAAGATCGCCGTAGAAATAATCGTCTTTCTCATCTGTTTCATATCCATCCCCAGCGCTTTTCCTCTCCGCCATGCCCTGACGAGGAAAAAAACAGACTGTGCAATCACGAAAAGTATCACCAGCCCCGCAAGGATAAATAGAAATGTACTGTTTGGATCAAACATATTTTCCCTCCATTCTCATTCCGACGTCCTTTCTTTATAAGCAACGTCTATCTTATAACAGTTTAGTCCGAGCCGTATGACCGAACTGTCACTTTGAAAATTGTAGCACCACAGAGTTTGAATTGCAATAAAAGAGATGCCGCATTTGCACGGCATCTCTGATATCTCTAACCAACTGTCTATTTCTGTTTTCTGTGCTCTTCCAGCCATTCCAGCAGATCCTGATACACCTGTTCCCGGTCCGTCTCATTGAGAATCTCGTGGCGGTCGCCCGTATACAGACGCAGACTTACGTCCTGTATCCCTGCTGCCCGATATTTCTCATAAACTTTCCGCACACCCTTGCCGAAGTTTCCCACCGGGTCCTCCGCACCGGATGTAAACAAAACAGGAAGCGTTTTCGGAATCATGTACACGCCTTCTTTTCTCTGCATGCTGATCATCCCCGAAAACATGCTGTAGTAAGCATTGACTGTGAACATAAACGAGCAGAGAGGATCGTCCGCGTATTTTTCGAGACGTTCCAGATCACTGGTAATCCAGTCGGCTCTTGTTCTGGCAGGTTTGAACTTTTTATTATAATTTCCCACTGCCATCTTGTCCACCAGCCTGCTCCGATAATGCCAGCCGCGCACAGCGGCCATCATCCGGCAGAGCCTTTTTCCAAACAGGAGCTCCGCCTTTTTATGATCCGCCACCACACCCATGAGCACTGCTCCGCTCAGGCCGTTTCCATACATCTGGATATACTGTCTCAGGAGGGAAGATCCCATGCTGTGTCCCAGCATAAAGTAAGGAACATCCGGGTATTTTTTTGCAGTCCGCTGTCTGAGCGTATGGATATCACCCAGCACACACGCATTTCCGTACTTCTCATTGAAGAAACCGTACTCTGACTTTGACTGTATGGACTTCCCATGCCCGAGATGATCATTTCCCACGACATAATATCCATGTTCGCACAGGAATTCCGCAAACTCATCATATCGTCTGATATATTCCATCATTCCGTGGCAGATCTGCAGAACGGCTCTGACTTCGCCTTCCGGCTTCCATTCCATCGTATGAATCTCTGTATTGCCGTCCTTGGATGGGAAATAAAACTCGTCTCTCATGGTACTATCTCACTTATCTGTCTTCAAGATTTATGTATTCGCGGTGAGGCGCCAGCGCCTTGTAAGCCGGACGTATAATCTTGTCTACATTCTTGAGCTCTTCCAGCCTGTGTGCGCTCCAGCCCACGATACGTGCCGCCGCGAAAATCGGCGTATACAGCGACGCAGGCAGATCAAGCATGCTGTAAACCAGACCGCTGTAGAAATCGACGTTCGCATTTACACCCTTGTACATCTTTCTCTTTTCGCCAATAATTTCCGGAGCCATATGCTCGACTTTCTCATAAAGCGCATATTCTTTCTCATAGCCTTTCGCCTTGGCAAGCTGTTTTACGAAATGTCTGAAAATATCCGCACGCGGGTCAGAAATCGAATAAACCGCATGTCCCATTCCGTAGATCAGCCCTTTCCGGTCAAATGCCTGTTTGTCAAGCAGAGCCGTCAGATACGAGCGGATCTGATCATCATCCGTCCAGTCTGTCAGATGCGCCTTCATATCTTCAAACATCTGCGTAACCTTTATATTTGCACCGCCATGCTTCGGCCCCTTAAGGGATGCCATAGCCGCAGCCATTGTAGAATACGTGTCAGTCCCGGACGATGTGACTACGTGAGTTGTAAATGTAGAGTTATTACCACCGCCGTGATCCATATGAAGCACAAGCGCCATATCCAGGATCTTCGCTTCAAGCTTCGTATACTTCCTGTTCTCACGCAGCATCATCAGAATGTTCTCCGCTGCGGAGAGCTCCCTTTTCGGAGCGTAAATATATAAATCCTCGCCTCTTCTGTAGTTGTACGCATGATACCCGTAAACCATCAGCATCGGGAACTGTGCAATCAGATTCAGGCACTGGCGCAGTACGTTCGGAATACTGGTGTCATCCGCTTTCTCATCATAAGAATAAAGCTGCAGAATACTTCTCGTAATGCTGTTCATCATATCACGGCTTGGCGCTTTCATAATTACATCACGCACAAAATTCGGCGGGAGCATACGCCGGTCCGCAAGCATTTCCTGAAAATTTTCCAATTCTGTCTTACTCGGAAGCTCACCGAAAAGCAGCAGATATGCCGTTTCCTCAAAACCCGGATGCTTCGCTGCCAGGAATCCATGTACCAGATCCTTTATATTATATCCTCGATAATAAAGATTTCCTTCACAGGGTACCGTCTCACCGTTGACTACTTTAGAAGCGCAGACATCAGAAATGTTTGTAAGACCTGCAAGAACGCCTTTACCATTCAGGTCACGCAGCCCTCTCTTCACCTCGTATTTCGTGTACAGTTCCTTCTCAATCGCATTGTTGTTCTCGCATTTGAGGGCCAGTTCTTCAATCTCGGGAGTTATATCGAAAAAAATGCTGTCAATATCTTTCACCATGTGACCTTCCTCCTTCTCTCTTCTATTTTCTGTATATTCGTTTATTATACTAAAAATTTGCAAACTATACAATTAACTGGATATTAAATCTTTATGAACGAGCAAAGGTCCAGGTATTTAGATAGCTATTGACCTCATTTGATTCACTTCCTCCCTTCCGGGTATTGAATTCTGCGCTCCCTTCCTCTCAACTGCGATTGAAGCGGCAAGATTTGCAAACCGGATTGCTTCCGGCACTTCCATCCCCTCTGACAGTCCTGTGACAAATGCTCCGTTAAAGCAGTCTCCGGCCGCTGTTGTATCCACTGCTTTCGCTTTTCTTGTAGGATAGATTTCCCCGCTGTTTCCGTCCGAAAAAAATGCGCCCTTTTCTCCCATTGTGACAATCACGTTTTTCACTCCTTTTTGCAGAAGCAGCCCGGCGCCTGTCCGGATTCCCTCCTCAGAAGTGTCATTTGTCCCGCTTAATTTAGCAGTCTCTGTCTCATTCGGCGTCAGGAAGTCAATACACTTCCAGATATCATCCGGGATCTCCTCCGGATCCGGCGCAGGCGCCGGGTTTAAAATTACAGTTTTCCCCAGCTCTTTCGCTTTCCGGATTCCGTAAAAGACAGCTTCAAAGGGAATTTCCATCTGGAACATAACGTAATCGCTGGCACGCAGCAGTTCCTCATTGGCCTTTAAAAACTCAACGTAACAGGCCGAGTTCGCTCCGACTACGAACACAATACTGTTATTTCCACTCTCATTTACATAAATCACTGCAGTTCCTGTAGGAACATCGGAAACTGATGCCACATGTGCCGTATCCGTTCCGCTCTCCGCCAGTTTCTCTGTCAGCTTTTCCCCCATTTCGTCCGACCCGACACAGCCAAGCATCACTGCATTCCCTCCCAGTTTTCCCGCAGCGAACGCTTGATTCGCGCCTTTCCCTCCAGGGATATAGGACAGGCTCTTTCCCAGCACGGTTTCTCCGACAAGAGGCATCTGCCTCATCTCAATTACCATATCCATGTTCAAACTTCCCACGATCAGTATTTGCTTCTTCATCGTTTCTTCTCCTTTCTTTTCTTTGCGGAATTCACAGTTCTTCCACTCTAATTCCAACAGATAAAGTTTCCTTTCTGAAAACTTTTACTTAAAATATTTTCATAATTTATATATACTCCCCCATAACATTTTCGTCAAGCTCTTTCCAGACATTTCAGTTCAACAGCTGCTTCAGCTGCAAAAAAGGCGCACCCTGCTCACCGTAAAATGAGCAAAGTCCGCCTTCTGTATCTGTGTAGGCAAACCTAAAAGAATAAAAGGACAGAATTATACTGAGCGCCCGGCTGTGATTCAAGACCCGCTCGCGGGGCTTGAATCACAGCCGGGCCATAATAAATCAGATCCCGTATTGTTTATATAGCTCCTCCCGGTACTCCGGATCTGAGGCCATTTTAATAATAAGGTCATTCCTGTTTTCCTTACTTAGAATAAGAATGAGCCGACTGTAACGCTCAGCTCCGCGTTCCAGGCCAATCTGCTCGCCGCGTTTCAAGCCGATTTTTTCGCCCTCTTCACGGCCTTTTTCCAAAGCATCATTCCATATCATCTGTCCGAGTTTTGTCATGGCAACCGCCTCCTTAATCGATTCCAATTCATTGTCATCCAGAAATTTTACAGCGAAAATATAAAGGATCGCCTCCATTTTCCGGATATCGTTTTTTGAAAAAATAGTTTCTGCTCTTTTCAGTATCTCCATACATTGAAAGATTCGTTCCTTCTGCTTTGAGCGCCCACCCATCAGCGGTGAAAAAAGCAGAGGAATGATATCTTCTCTGGCTAAAGTTTTTTTCGGATTTTGGGAAAGATATTCCAGCTGCTTATCTGCATTTTCATCCTTCAGCCGTATAAGCTGTACACGGTATATATTGATCCCTTCCGTGATCCTGTCACGAAGCTTTTTCACTCCGGATGAGCAGATGACATAGGTTATGACCGGGGCATTGTAAATTCTTGAGGTGGAAGCCTCATATTCCCGGAAGCGTTTCAGATCATCTTCGGAAATGGAATCACTTTCGAATTCAAAGTGGTAATACATACCATTTTCCATTTCATAGAGAAAGTCTTCGTACATGTGCCGGGTTTCCAGCGGCACAGGAACTGTCTCCATATCATTATAATATCACATCATACAGCAGTTTGCTTAAAATTTTTAATGTTAGTTTTTTAATAGGTAACAGTTCAGCCATAGGGCTGTCCGTGAGCTGAGCGCCCGTATATGAGTAAAACAGCGGCGGCAGCTGCAATAAGCACGAAGTGCGGTTTTACGAATGGCGCGGGCTGAGCTGTTACTTTAATAGAAACAGTTCATTAACCATTGTTCATTGGATATCTGTCCGAGCCGGACGGCGATATTCAGATGAGTATCGGATAAACTTTATCCGGAATATGAAATGATTCCTGATCATATCGGATATGGTGACAGCGCTGTGTCAAAACTACTGCCTGTGAAAAGCATGGTATCATGACGGCGGGGAAATAGCAAGAAAAATTTATTACAGCTATTTAGATTAACTCCCGTATGAAAAAACGTCCGAAAACAGGAACGATTCTCAAACGTATTCTGCGGGGATGGAGGACGGCTCCGGGCTTCGCTCCAGGGAATAAGGGAAACTACAAAGTACCGGATACGGATTAAAGG
>JAHZHF010000152.1 GCA_019420405.1 Clostridiales bacterium | reverse complement strand
CCACGCCCGCTTCCGAACGTTTCAGACGGCAAGTGTTAATGAACTAAATAGCTGCTATACTTGACAGACCCGCCCTTTTATAATAAGGTATGCATACAGCTTCGCAGGGGGAGACATATTTTTCCTCCCGTTCCGGCGGAGCATGGCGAAAGAGGAAGAAAATGAAACGGACAGGAGAGGAACTTATGAGACTGTATCTGGCTCCCCTGGAGGGGATCACCGGCTGGATTTACCGGAATGCGGTGCACGAGTGTTTTGGAGGATTTGACCGATACTTTATCCCGTTTATCAGCCCGAACCAGATGGGACATTTCAGTGCAAGAGAAAAGAAGGATATCCTTCCCGGGCACAACCGGGGAATGGATGCGGTTCCGCAGATTTTGACGAACCGTGCGGAGGACTTTATCAGCACGGCGGAGAAGCTTCGTGAGTATGGTTATGAAGAGATCAATCTGAATCTGGGATGTCCGTCTAAAACGGTTGTGACCAAGGGGAGGGGCTCGGGATTTCTGGCGGATCCGGAGGGGCTTGAACGGTTTCTGGAAGAGATTTTTGAGCGCTGTCCCATCCGGATCTCGATTAAGACAAGAATCGGAATAGAAGATCCGGAGGAATTCGAACCGCTTATGGAGATTTACAACAGATATCCCATGACTGAGCTGATTATCCATCCCCGGGTGCAGAAGGATTTCTATAAAAGTACACCGAATCTGGATGTGTTTGAGAGAGCTCTGGACATAAGCCGCAGTCCGGTCTGCTACAACGGCGATATTAATACACCAGAGGATTTCAGGCGTTTGAAAGAGCGGTTCCCGGATCTGGAATGTGTGATGACCGGAAGAGGTGTGCTGGCGGACCCGTCTCTTGCCCGGCAGATCAAAGGCGGGAAGAGAGCGGATAAGGAAGAGCTGAAACGGTTTCATGATATGCTGTATGAGGCGTACTGCTCGGAGATGTCAGGGGATCGGACGATACTCTATAAGATGAAGGAACTCTGGTCCTATCTTGCACCCATGTTTACAAATAGCAAAAAATACGCGAAGAAAATTAAGAAGTCGGAGAAATGCGCAGTCTACGAGCGCGTGATCGAAGAAATGTTTACACAGGAGGAGATCTGTGACGGAGATATTGGATACACTGCAGAGAATTGACGGAGGAATACTGCTCTTTATTCAGGAGTATATCCGGCAGCCGTGGATGGACGGTTTCTGGAAAACGGTGACACATCTTGGGGACGGAGGTTTTATATGGATACTTCTGGCCGCGGTATTGCTGGTGTCAAGACGGACGAGAAGTGCGGGAACCGCTGCTTTCATCGGTCTTGGTACCGGTGCACTGATTACCAATGTTTTTGTGAAAAATATTGTGGCGCGGATGCGGCCTTATGACAGGATGACAGAGCTGATCCTTCTGATAGAAAAGCAGCACGACTTTTCATTCCCATCAGGGCATACGTGCGCTTCTTTTGCAGCAGCATATGCGATGTACCGGGCGCTGCCGGAAAGGAGAGGAGTCCCTCTCCTTATTCTTGCGGCGCTGATTGCTTTCTCCCGGCTGTATGTGGGCGTTCACTATCCGAGCGATGTGATCGCCGGAGCGCTTGTGGGGCTCTTTGCAGGATGGGCCGGCTGGAAAGCCGTGGAAGCTTTCCGGAAGTCTCATTTCTGACGGTTAAGCGCTGCCTCTACGAATCCCTTGAACAGCGGGTGCGGACGGTTGGGACGGGATTTCAGTTCGGGGTGAGCCTGGGTCGCGATAAACCAGGGATGCTCAGGGATCTCTACCATTTCTACGGTCCGGCTGTCCGGGGAGAGACCGCACAGGGACATCCCACGGGCTTCCAGATCCTCACGGAAATCATTGTTCACCTCGTAGCGGTGGCGGTGCCTTTCATGGATTTCCTTTGTTCCGTAAAGCTTAAGGGCCAGCGAACCGTCCTTGAGGATACAGGGGTAAGAACCGAGACGGAGCGTGCCTCCGATATCCTCTACGCCGATCTGGTCCGGCATGATGTGGATCACCGGGTGAGTTGTGGAGGGATCGAGCTCCATACTGTTGGCGTCATTGTATCCCAGCACATCACGCGCAAATTCCACGATGGCAAGCTGCATGCCAAGACACAGTCCCAGGAACGGAACGCCATGGGTGCGGGCATAGCGGATAGCCTCGATCTTTCCTTCTATGCCGCGGTGTCCGAAGCCTCCGGGAACGAGGATGCCGCTTACATCTGAGAAAAGTTCTTCTACATTTTCAGCAGTTACAGTCTCTGAATCAATCCATTTGATATTTACGGTTGTGTGGCTGTAGATGCCGCCATGCTTTAAGGCTTCTACCACACTGATATAGGCGTCGTGAAGCTGGATATATTTCCCGACCAGGGCGACGGTAACTTCCTGAGTGGGGTGGCGCAGGTTGTCCACCATCTCTGTCCAGTCCTTTAAATTCGGTTCCGGGCAGTCCAGATGAAGACATTCGCATACGACCTGGGCCAGATGTTCCTTCTCCATGGCAAGCGGGGCCTCATAGAGATATTCTACATCCAGATTTTGAAGCACATGGCTCGCAGGCAGGTTACAGAACAGGGAAATTTTATCCTTCATTTCCATGCTCAGAGGATATTCGGAGCGGCATACGATGATATCCGGCTGGATTCCCATGCCCTGGAGCTCCTTGACACTGGCCTGGGTCGGCTTGGTCTTCATCTCCTGGGAAGCGCGCAGATAGGGAATGAGGGTAACGTGGATGAGAATAACGTTTTCACGTCCCTTCTCGTGCTGAAACTGGCGGATAGACTCGAGGAAAGGCTGACATTCAATATCTCCCACCGTACCGCCGACTTCAATGATGGCGATCTCCGTGTTTTCCGCTGCCGGATTTCTGTAGAAACGGCTCTTGATTTCATTTGTGATATGGGGAATGACCTGGACAGTGCCTCCGCCGAAATCCCCGCGGCGTTCCTTCTGGAGTACGGACCAGTAGATCTTCCCGGTAGTTACATTGGAGTTTTTGGTCAGACTCTCGTCAATGAAACGTTCGTAATGTCCGAGGTCCAGGTCAGTCTCAGCCCCGTCGTCCGTGACGAAGACTTCTCCGTGCTGGACCGGATTCATCGTTCCGGGGTCAATGTTGATATAGGGATCGAATTTCTGCATTGTGACGGTGTATCCGCGGGCTTTCAGAAGACGGCCCAGTGATGCGGGCGTGATTCCTTTTCCGAGTCCGGATACGACACCGCCGGTAACAAATACATATTTTACTGCCATAGCTTGCTCCTCCTGTAAAACTTTCCTTAAAAAAGAGTACAGCCTGACACGAGGGGCAGATCTGCGCCATTGCAGAATCAAATCCCTCCGTAATCAGACTGTAAAAATACTTTAACAGTATACACCTGAATCAGGAGAATTACAACAATTTTATCAGATAGAAAAAACTCCCAAGTGAGTCTTGAACCGGCTCATCAGTTCAATGTATGTTCAAAAACCGCTTCGCAGGTGAGCTGCACTCCAAGTTTTTTGAAGATCTTAATATCTACATCCGAGAGCAGTACCGAAGTGTGCGCCTGACAGCCGTCCAGCTTCGGAAGCTGGGAGAGGGCAAGCCGCGCCTGCGGGTTTGTGGCCGCGCTGGCGGAGAGGGCGATGAGAACTTCGTCTGTGTGCAGTCTCGGGTTTTTACTCTTTAAATAATCGACCTTGAGCTTCTGGATCGGCTCGATTGACTCCGGAGAGATGATATGCGCCTCATGGTCGATGCCCGCCAGCTCTTTTAAGACATTCAGAAGCAGTGCAGCGGAAGCGCCAAGAAGGTTGGTGGTTTTTCCGGTGATGATTCTTCCGTCTTCCAGCTCCAGAGCAGCAGCCGGGCCGTTCGTCTCTTTCGCTCGTTCCAGCGCTTTTACGGCAACTTTCCGGTCCGCGATGGTGATGCCGGCCATGTTCATGAGAAGCTCGATTTTCTGCGCCTCTTTATCTGACGCCTCGCCTTTTACGAGAGCGTTCAGGGCCGCGTAATACCTGCGGATGATTTCCTGCTTTGATGCATCGCGGCAGGCTTCGTCGTCACAGATGCAGTTCCCGGCCATATTGACACCCATATCAGTGGGAGACTTGTACGGACTTTCGCCGTAGATCTTCTCGAAAATGGTATTGAGCACGGGGAAAATCTCCACGTCTCTGTTGTAGTTGACCGTTGTCTCTCCGTAGGCTTCCAGGTGGAAAGGATCGATCATATTGACGTCATTTAAGTCTGCCGTAGCCGCTTCATACGCCAGGTTGACCGGGTGTTTGAGCGGCAGGTTCCAGATGGGGAATGTCTCAAATTTAGCATATCCTGCACGGATTCCGCGCTTGTGCTCATGGTAGAGCTGGGAGAGGCAGGTGGCCATCTTTCCGCTTCCGGGTCCGGGCGCAGTCACGATTACGAGAGGGCGTGTAGTCTGGATGTAGTCGTTCTTTCCATAACCTTCATCGCTGATGATCAGCGGGATATTGGACGGATAACCCGAGATTATATAATGAAGGTAAACCGGAATGTTCATGTTTTCCAGTCTGTTTTTAAACAGGAGAGCGCTCTCCTGGCCGGAGAACTGTGTGATGGTCACGCTTCCAACGTAGAGTCCCTGCTCGCGGTATGTCTCGATCAGACGCAGTACGTCGCTGTCATAGGTGATCCCCAGATCTCCGCGGATTTTGTTCTTTTCGATATCCTTTGCACTGATGACAATGACGATCTCAGCCTGGTCGCTTAACTCCTTTAACAGCCTGAGTTTACTGTCCGGAGCGAATCCCGGAAGTACGCGGGATGCATGGTAGTCGTCGAACAGCTTGCCGCCGAATTCGAGATAGAGCTTGTTATCGAATTTGTCGATCCGGCTGCGGATGTGCTCGGACTGTGTTTTCAAGTATTTTTCGTTGTCAAAACCGATTCTCATTTTTCATTCCCCACTTATCAAGTTAATTTTCAGATACCGGTACAGGTGTACCTGAACCGATACACTTTTTTAGACATATTTCGTACCCAGTATACTATAAAAAGTCGTGCTTTTACAATATTTTCATAATCTTTTTATTGATTTATGCAAAACCTGTACTTATAATGGTAATAGCGTCGTGCATATTGACGCTGAGTGATCACAGGAGGAAAAGAATGGACAATAAGGATAATAAAAATAATCCGAACAACAACCGGCAGGGCTGGGGAGTTATTCTCATCACAACCCTGCTGGTCACTTTTGTTGTGATGGGATTATTTTCTCTTATGAGGGGCTCGGGCCCGGAGGAGATATCATATGATAAATTTTTGAGTCTGGTTGAGGACGGGGATGTGAAAGAAGTCACCCTGAACAGCAACCGCATTTACATTACGCTGACAGATGAGGCGAGAACAGAACAGTCGGACAGCCAGACCGCGGACAGCGGGCAAAGCGGTTCGGACACCTCAGACAGCCTCTCAGGCATTGTAAATCAGATCGGGAACCGGACGAGCGGCCAGGAAAGTGGAGACAGCAGTCCGGACTACTATACGGCTTATGTCAATGACGATCAGCTCGTTCAGACGCTGAACGAAGCGGGAGTGGTTTTCCAGGGTGAAGTGCAGGATACGATGGGACAGCTCTTCTTTGAACTGTTTGTGACATTGATCCTTCCCATCGGTCTGATGGTTGCCCTCCTTTCTTATCTGATGAGGAAGATGAGCAAGGGCGGCGGAATGATGGGCATTGGAAAGAGCAATGCGAAGATGTATATGGAGAAGGAGACGGGAGTCACGTTTCAGGATGTAGCCGGAGAAGACGAGGCGAAGGAATCCCTGCAGGAAGTGGTGGATTTCCTGCATAATCCGGGGAAATACAGTGGTATCGGAGCAAAGCTTCCAAAGGGAGCGCTCCTTGTAGGTCCTCCGGGAACCGGAAAAACCCTGTTGGCAAAAGCCGTGGCAGGAGAGGCGAAAGTACCGTTCTTCTCTCTGTCAGGATCTGCATTCGTGGAGATGTATGTAGGTGTCGGAGCGTCCCGTGTCCGTGACCTGTTTAAGCAGGCGCAGCAGCAGGCGCCGTGTATCGTATTTATCGATGAGATCGACGCGATCGGAAAGACCCGTGACAGCGCGCTTGGCGGCAATGACGAGAGGGAGCAGACGTTAAATCAGCTCCTTGCCGAGATGGACGGATTTGATACTAACAAGGGACTTCTTATCCTGGCGGCAACAAACCGCCCGGAGATCCTTGATCCGGCGCTTCTGCGTCCGGGACGTTTCGACCGGAGGATTATCGTGGACAAACCGGACCTCAAAGGCCGTGTAGATATCCTTAAGGTTCACGCCAAAGATGTCCGCATGGACGAGAGCGTGGATCTGGAGGCGATTGCACTTGCAACGTCGGGCGCGGTTGGATCTGATCTGGCAAATATGATCAATGAGGCCGCGATCAATGCGGTGAAACACGGCCGGCAGGTTGTAAGTCAGAAAGATCTTTTTGAAGCGGTGGAAGTGGTGCTGGTCGGAAAAGAGAAGAAAGACCGCATTATGAGCAGCGAAGAGAGAAGGATTGTCTCCTATCACGAGGTGGGACACGCTCTTGTGACGGCGCTTCAGAAGAATACGGAACCGGTACAGAAGATCACAATCGTTCCGAGAACGATGGGAGCTCTCGGATATGTGATGCAGACGCCGGAGGAAGAGAAGTTCTTAAATACGAAGAAAGAGCTCGAAGCCATGATTGTAGTTGCCTTAGGCGGACGGGCTGCGGAGGAGATTGTCTTTGACACTGTGACCACCGGGGCTGCAAACGATATCGAGCAGGCGACGAAGATCGCCAGGGCAATGATCACACAGTACGGTATGTCCGAGCGCTTCGGATTGATGGGGCTGGAGTCTATCCAGAACCGTTATCTGGACGGCCGTGCAGTCTTAAACTGTGGAGACGCTACTGCGGGCGAGATCGACGAAGAAGTCATGAAAATGCTCAAAGGCGCATATGCAGAGGCGAAGAAGCTGCTCTCCGAGAACAGAGAGGCGCTGGATAAGATTGCCGCTTTCCTGATTGAGAAAGAGACGATCACAGGAAAAGAATTCATGAAGATCTTCCGTGAGGTGAAGGGAATTCCGGAGCCGGAAGAGGGAGAGGAAGGAAAAAAAGAAGAGCAGGGACGGATCGCGATGAAGCCGGTGGAGCATACCGCAGAAGTAACGGAATCGTCAGATATTTAGTTCATCAACTTCCTGTCTCAAATCATTCGAAAACAGGGACGATTCTCAAACGTATTCTGCGGGGATGGAGGACGGCTCTGGGCTTCGCTCCAGGGAATAAGGGAAACTACAAAGTACCGGATACGGATTAAATGCAAGGACAGCCGGAGCTTAACTCGCTGACGCTCAGACAAGCGCCCCGTCTGCCCTAACATC
>JAHZHF010000151.1 GCA_019420405.1 Clostridiales bacterium | reverse complement strand
ATGGTTTAAGGAGCATGAACCGGAGAAATATAAAAGAACAGGCAAATTTGTTATGGCGAAGGATTATCTGCGCTATATGATGACCGGAGTTCTGAATACAGATGTAACTGATGCCGGAAATACACTTTTATTTGACGAAGAGAATAACGGATGGGATATAGAGTTAATCACAAGTATTGGGATTGACCCCGGGATTTTTCCGGAAGTAAAAAGACCTTCTGACTGTGTGGGAAACCTTCTGCCGGATATTGCAGAACGATGTGGACTGTCACCAGAAACGCAGGTGTTTTGTGGAGGCGCGGATATGGCGTGCAGCCAGATCGGAACAGGCAGCCTTCGTAGGGGTATAATAGCTGTTACGCTCAGCACATCGGGGCAGATTTGTATGCGCACGGAGCGGCCGGACAGGAAAGGATACGGGAAGGTAACATTTCATCCGGGAATTATTCAGAACAGTGGATACGCAATGGGATCAGTGTTTTCCGGCGGCCTTGCATTGAACTGGTGTTACCAGATGCTTTCCGGAGCGGAACGAATGGAGAAAAAGGATTTGGAAGAGATGAATCTTCTCGCAGAGCAAACCCGGAGTTATGCGCCTGGCAGCGGTGGTATTCTGTTTCTTCCCTTTTTGACCGGGAGTGGATCTCCATATTTTTGTCCGGAGGACAGGGGAACGTTTTTAGGGCTGTCAACAGCAGCCGGGAAAACGGCAGTATTTAAGGCTGTGATGGAGGGCGTTTCACTTAATATCAGAGAAAATGCAGAGCTTTTGATTCAGATGGGTGGGAATCCCAAAGCTGTATATCTTAGCGGGGGCGGCACCCATGTGAGTGCCTGGACTCAGATATTGACCAACGTTCTGGGAATACCGGTTTATATTCTGGAGGAACCGGATGCCTCCACTCTGGGAGCTGCGCTTATTGCGCTGGCCGGAGCGGAGTCGGGGAAAAGTCTGGAGCAACTGTCTGCGGATGTACTTCGTACAGTTGATGTAAAAAAGCCGGATGCAAACCAGAAGGAACAGTACGACAGACTTTTTGAAATATACAGGCAGTGTTGTACGGGAATGCACGATCTGTATGTCGGTTTTTCAGAGAGAATGAAAGAAGGTAGATGAAATGAATGGTGAGTTGGTAGCTTTGGCAGAAAGGCTGATTGCTGTTCCGGGATATGCGGAGCTTCCGGAGAAGGAGACGAAAGTGGCGGAGCGCCTGTACGATGAGCTAGAGGCGATGGGGCTTCCAGCAAATCTGATTGATCATGAAGGACGATATAATGTTTCCTGTGAATACAGCTGTGGTCTTCCGGGACCGACGATTGTTCTCTGCACACATCTTGATACAGTTCCTCCATATGGGATGAAAAATCCGTTTAAGGCGGAAATCAGGGAAGGAAAAGTGTATGGACGCGGAGCAGTGGATGTCCGGGGAATTTTAGCAGCAATGTCCATGGTTATGAAAAGGCTGAGTCAGGAGCGGACTAAAATTTATGGTAAGGTACGGTTTCTTGCTGTGGCGGATGAGGAGAGTGGCTCGTTTGGAATGCGGCAGGAAGGAGAAGCAGGATATGATGCAGATGTGACAATCGTGGGAGAGCCCACAGAACTCAGGCTTGGTATTGCCCACAAAGGGGTCGCATGGCTCCAGATAGAATTCAGTGGGAAGACTGCGCATGGAAGTGTGCCGGATGAAGGACATAATGCTGTTTACGATGCCGGGCATTTCCTGGAATTTCTGACCAATCATGTGATTCCGGAACTGAAAAATAACAGAACACATCCACTGCTGGGGGCGGCTACAATAAATGTGGGAAAGATAGAGGGCGGAACAAGGCCTACGATTGTGCCGGAAAGCTGTATGGTACAGATCGACCGAAGGCTGATACCGGGGGAAGATGCACAGGCTGCGCTTAACGAAATTGATGACGCTCTGAGAAAATCAGACAGGACAGGAATAAAGTTCCGGTCATCTGTGATATTGGGGGACGCAGCCAATCCATTTCCACCTTTAGATGCGTCCGCATGGCCTGAGATGATTTCGTGTCTGGAAGATACAGTGGAATCAGTGACAGGAAAGAGGCAGGGAGGGATTGGACTTCCGTTTTGGACGGATGCAGCTCTGGCTCAGTATTACACAGGAAAACCGGCGTTTGTGCTGGGACCGGGCAGCATTGCTCAGGCACATTCTAATGACGAGTATATAGAGATTGAGCAGCTTGAGCGATCAGTGGATATCTACTACAAAATGATAATGGCGCTGTCATCGATGGAAGAAAGGAAGCAAAAATATGAAGCTGAATGACAGGGTTTCACTTGTGGCCAGTGGAGGGATGTCGCTAAGCATGACACATTACAGCGATTGTAACGCATATCTCGTAAACTGCGGCCAGGAGTCTGTACTCATTGATACAGGAACAGGACTCTCGGGAAAAGATGTGATTCGTGAGATTGACAGAGAACTGGAGAACCGTCTGAGTCATATATTGATTACACATCACCATGCGGATCATATAGGGGGCTTGAATGAGATACGTGATTATTATGGGGCTGTGGTTTTTGTACCGGAATGTGAGAGAGGTTCGGTGGAAACAGGAAATGAGGAGGAAACCGGTCTGGATATCGCGAGGCGGGCAGGATATTATCCGAAAGATTATACGATAGGGCCATGTGCTGTGGATTATGGAGTAAAACCGGGAGAAAAACTACAGATTTCAGATGAGAAAATTCTGGTATGTGATGGCTCGGGGCACAGTCTGGGAGGTGTCTGTTACTATTTTACAAAAAGAAGGATGCTTTTTTCGGGAGATCTGCTCATGCATGGAGGGTACATCAATCTGCAGAATATCCCCGGAGCAGATATCAGAAAATATGCAGAGAGTGTGACTGCGCTGGAAAAGCTGGATATAGAAGAGCTTTATCCGGGACATGGGTGTTTCAGTCTCCATGACGGGAAGATCCATGTGAAAAAAGCAGCGGAAGCATTTAGAAGTCTGGGAATCCCTCCGAATTTTGTTTGAAGTGGACAGATATTGGTGGATAAAGACAGAAAGAAGGATGAAAATCGTGTATGCAGACAGGCTGAGATGCTGGAAATGTACCTGGGAGGGCCCGTTAGAACTGAGATACAGATGCCCGGTGTGCGGCGGATCCCTGGATGTGGGATATGATTATGAAAATGTCAGCAGAGAAAAAGTGAATGCTGCGTTGGAGCATTTTCAGGACTTATGGGATTTCAGATGGCTTTTGCCAGTGAGAGACAGTAGCAATATCGTCACTATGCATGAAGGCGGAACCCCGCTGTATCGTGCAGAAGGGAAGTATGGATGCAGAGCATACTGGAAAGATGAGACTAGAAATCCGACGCTGTCGTTTAAAGACAGACCGAATACAGTGGGAATATCGTCAGCAAAGGAAATGGGCTATAAAGACGTAAGCATTGCATCTACAGGAAACGGAGGCGCTTCTCTGGCAGCATATGCAGCCAGAGGTAATATGAAGTGTCACATATGTATTCCTGAGTCTACACCTGAAGGAAAAGTCCTGCAGGCGGAGTATCATGGTGCAGAGATGGTTCTGTGCAGAGGTGATTACAGCGGAAGCTATGAGGAAAACAGAAAATTAAGCGAGACTAACAGGTGGGCAAATCTGACTTCTACATATCTGAATCCGTTTACCATGGAGGGCGATAAAACAATTGCTTATGAGATATTTGCACAGCTCGGCAGGAGTGTGCCGGACTGGATTGCAGTGCCACTAGGCGCAGGTGCGATGCTGACAGGAATCTATAAGGGCTTTCAGGAACTCAAAATTCTCGGATTTTGCGACAGGCTTCCGAGAATGCTGGGAGTTCAGGCGGAAGGCTGTGCGCCGATCATTGATGCATGGATATGCGGGGCGGACACGGTGGAGGCGTGGGATGAATGTCAGACTCTGGCAGGTGCGATCGCGGATCCTTTGAAAGGTTATGAGGATGATGGAACCAGAACTCTATTTACGATCCGCAGTTCAGGTGGTGCGGCAGTGAAAGTATCGGATGCAGAGATTATGAATGCAGTAAGGAAACTGTCAGAGGAAGAGGGGATTTTTGCGGAACCGGCTTCTGCGTCCGTGGCGGCCGCGATAGAGAAGATGACAGAAATGAAAGTGATAGAGAGTGACGAGAGGGCAGTGGGAATCGTGACAGCTCATGGCTTGAAAGACAGTGAGGCACTGGAACAGTACAGAAAAGGAGGTACGACAGATGAGACTTGAAGGGAAGACCGCAGTTATTACAGGTGGAGGAAGCGGAATCGGGAGAGCGAGTGCAGTCCGGTTCGCGAAAGAAGGAGCGCAGATTGCGATTGCCGGGAGAAATATGAGCAGGCTGGAAGAGACTGCGGAGGTGATACGGAGCAGCGGTGGTGAGTGTATCTGTTGTGAGACGGATGTGCGCTGTGAAGAACAGGTGCAGAGGCTTGTACAGCGAACTCTGGACGTGTATGGAAAGATTGATATTCTCTTTAATAATGCAGGGGTTGGATACTCAGCACCTTATGTGATGGACTCTACGGTGAAGACACCGTCTGAAGACTGGGACGAGATACTTGCGATTAATCTGCGAAGTGTATTTTACATGTGCAAGACAGTTCTTCCCCATATGATTGAGAGAAAATCGGGGGTAATACTGAACTGTTCCTCTATTAACGGTGTAATTGGCTGCGGTGCTGATGCGTATTCGGCTTCCAAAGGAGGGATTAACGCACTGAGTAGAGCGCTTGCAGTTGATAATGCGAAATATAATATCCGGGTGAATGTAGTATCGCCGGGAGCGACCGATACGCCGATGATACAGTCAGCGTATGATGAGATAGATGGATTTTATGATTATTGGTCGAAGGCGGCGCCGCTTGGAAGGATGGCAAGGCCAGAGGACGTGGCGGATGCTGCACTGTTTTTGGTAAGCGATGAGGCGTCGTTTATTACCGGGCAGAACCTTATGGTAGACGGAGGGCTTTCAATTGCCTAGACAAGAACAACATTTTCCAGAATTTATACCGGAAAAACGGTATAGAGATAAAAATAATTTAAGGAGGAAGAACAGATGACAAAATTAAAACTTTCGATGGAAGTATGGCCGAACATGCCGTGGGGAAGACTGGAGATCTGCGGATGTGCAGTAAACAGCTGGGGAAATATCCCGCTGAATGAACTGGTGTATAAAGTAAAAGAGCATGGGTATACGGGGATGGATATTGTGTACTCCAAGATTGCTCAGATTCCACCAGAAGAAAAGCCTGAAATCATGAGAAAGACAAAAGAGGCGCTTGAGGAAACCGGAGTCCATCTCCAGTCGTTGGCGCCGCATGCAACTTTTGTTACTCCGCGCTGGTTTGATGCGGCAGCAGGAGTTCAGATGATGAAAGATGCGATTGATGACGCCGTGTATCTGGGAGCAGATACGGTGTGTACACTTGTCGCTCAGGGCTTCTATGATCCGGCGCTGTATAACATCATGACTCGCAAAGAGGCATGGGACATGATCGTGAAAAACGTGGGTGAGTGTGCCCGGTACGCGAAAGAAAGGAATATGACGATCAGTATCGAAATCCTGCAGGGAACGCTGATCAATTCCGTTGACCAGTGGTTTAAACTGTACAATGAGATCGGGTTGGATAATGTATATGTAACGGTTGATACAGGAACATTTTACACGACAATCAAACCCAAGATGCCTGTTTATGATGCGATAGTAAAACTTGGAAAGCATATTAACTGTGTTCACGTCAAAGATGAAGTCGGATTTACAAATATCATTCAGTGTCAGCATGTATGGCTGGGAGCGGGGTATGTAGATTTCAAGGAAGTTGCCAGGGCTCTTAAGGATATTGATTATCAGGGTTATTGCGCGGTTGAGTGGGAAGGATGGCAGAACGGAGGACTTGCAGGAGTCGGAGATCCGGGTGGAATCGGACTGAGCGATTTTGACATGGTTGCATCGGAGTCGAAGCTGTTCCTGGAAGAGGAAGGATTCTGCTAATTCATTCTTTAAGAGATAACTGTACAAATGATGCACGCATAAACTGAGCCATCAGAAAGGACTGCAGAATATGGTAGAAGACAGGCTTAAGGAGCTGGGGATTACACTTCCCCCGGCTCCGCCGAGAGGTGGAAATTATACGCCTTTGAAATACTTTTCTGGCGATAGACTGGTGTACTGTTCTGGGTTTGGCTGTCATACTGATGATTACCGAATTACAGGAAAAGTAGGAGGCGCTGTTACGAAAGAACAGGGATATAGGGCTGCACGAAATTGTATGCTGAATCTGCTGGCCGCTTTTCAGAGAGATATTGGATCGCTGGATAAGATTGGGAGTTTTGTGAAAATGCTTGCACTGGTTGCATCGGAAAACGATTTTTATGATCAGCCTGATGTGGCAAATGGAGCTACAGACCTGCTTGCGCAGATATTTGGAGACGAGGCCGGCCTCCCGGCCAGATCAGCGATTGGTGTAAATGTTCTCCCGGGGAATATCCCTGTTGAGATAGAGGTTTTGATTGAACTGAAGGAATAGCAGACCCAAGAGACCAGAATTAAAGAAATAACGATTGTTTCTCTCTTCCCATTGGGCTACAATAGAACCATCACACAGTACTCCGGACAGAGCGAGTCTTGAACAGACAGCCTGGGATTTGTCAGGCAGGGAAGGAGAACCGCATGAAAATCATCATCGTTGACGGAAAGGAATCAGACCGGAATGCCATACAGGACATTCTCGGCAGCATTACTGCGCATGAGAAGCCGGTCTGTGAATCCATTAAAACTGCGGATAACGGAAAAGCGGGATATGACCAGATTCGGACGGAGAAGCCGGATCTGGTTATTATGGATATTGGGCTTCCGGGTATGAGCGGACTGTCCATGTTAAAGAAACTGCGGGCAGAGGATATCGGATGCCATGTGCTTGTGCTTACGGCGGATATGGATTTTAAGACTGCGCAGCAGGCGATCAGTCTGGGAGTGGACGACTATCTTCTGAAACCTGTGAAAAAGGCCAGGCTGAGCAAAGCGGTGCTCAATATTGAGGAAAAAATCGCGAAGGAGCGGGCCAGCGAGAAAGCTCTGTCGCGGGAAAGCATTTTTATGGGATGCTTAAACGGTCAGATTCATCCGGATCAGGAATTCGATCTGATGACAGAGGAGCGCTGTGGATTTGGACTGCATGATCCGGGGGCGCTGTTTCTGGTCTGGCTGGGAAGCAGATATATGGAGCAGAGGGAGAAGGTGAAGAGCTTCCTTGAAAACGTAGAATGGGCGGATCGCAGTCCGGGCGTCTCGGTCTGTGTGATTCCTGTGGATACGTGGCATGTCCTGACGACGGTCGTCTACTGTGATAAGAAAAGATACAGCGACAGTGTCTCACGGGAGCGGATGCATGAAAAGATAAGACAAGTGTTGGATGAAACTTTCTACAAATTCAGAGATCAGGTGGCGCCTATGCTGAGCAGCAGCGTGCAAGTAGAGCTGCCCT
>JAHZHF010000150.1 GCA_019420405.1 Clostridiales bacterium | reverse complement strand
AGTCCTCAATCCGCGCCATTACTGCGTTTTCAGCCTATTTAGTCAATAACATTTCCGGCTGAGAATGCGCAGGAAGCGGAGCGGACGGTTTGAGTATACTTTCTGGGGAAAGGGGACAGCCGGGAGATGTGACTTTGGAGGAATCCGTTGAAAATCTTAAAGGGCAAAGAGATGTTGTTAAGCGGCGCGCAGGGCTTGTCTGAGCGAAGCGAGTTAACCGGAGCGCCGCTTTGCACTTAAACATCTCTTCGGCCTGTTAGATTTTCCGGATTCTGGAACGGAACATCGAACGGCTGTCCCCCTTTCACAGAATACGTGTCACAAACATCTGCCCCGCTTCCGGATGTGTTTTGAAGGAAAATGTTAGTGCACTAAATAGCTGAAAATCCGCTTAACAAAGCAGCCGTTTTTTGATACAATATTCGATATAGTTTGACACAAAACAGTGAAAAGTGTGTCAAAATTCGTGGCGATGACACACTTTTGAGTAGGAATGGAGGATTATCATGTCTGCAAATTATGCGTCTGTTTTTCCGCGGGTGGAAGAACATATTACGGAACAGCACCGAAGAAAATTGGCCCGGCTCTATACATTCCTGCACCGGTATCTGGCAAAAACCATGACCTATGCACATACCAGCGTGTACGCGCTCGGGCTTTTTTCTTCTGACGGCATCCTGCTGGATCTGTTTGCTAATGAAGAATTTATTCTGGACAGGCTTCATAAGGACGGGATCTACGCGTCTTCCCGGTGGTCAGACTGCGGGTATAACGCTGTCTCAGAGGGCCTGGAAACAGGGAAGAGCATCGGTTCTATCGGAGATGAGAACGACCATCCGGTATTGAAGAAATATGCCATTTATTTTTCGCCGATCAGTATGCTGAGTGTCTACGAGCCGTATGAACCCATGGAACAGTGCGGCCTGGCGATTATTATCCCGAAGGAATATGCGTGGCCGGACTACCTGACCATGATTCTGACAATCGCCCATGATATGATGGTTACGCTTCAGTTTAATAACATTGCTACCATGTATTATGAGAGGAGCGGCAAGGGAATTCTGTCCATTGACAATATCATGAGCCGGAATGGTGAGGCACTTGCTACCTATTATAATCAGGAGCTCTTCGATCTCCTTGGTATACCGGCTTCCGATATTTATTACCGGTCCGCGGAGCTTTTGATTGATCCGCTCCCGGCAAATAAAGAACTCTGGGATATCGTGGAACATCACCGCACGATTTATAAGCAGCCGATTACCGTCACCTGCCACGGGAAGGACGTCAATCTGATCGCTTCGACCGATGCGTTCAACCAGCCGTCTCTCCCTGCCCATGGCGTTACGTTTTACTTTACGACGCAGCAGAAGATGACGGAGAAACTGGCTAAGAAGGTGGCAAACGGCGCGATCAAAACATTTGATGATATTATCGGTCAGAATGAAAATCTTGTTGCGATCTTAAACCGTGCAAAGCAAATGGCGCGGACGGACAGCAATATCCTGATCCTTGGGGAAAGCGGCACGGGAAAAGATGTTCTGGCGCAGGCGATTCATAACGCGAGCAGCCGCCGGGATAAGCCCTTTATCGCAATCAACTGCGGCGCGATGCCGAAAGACCTCATCGAGAGTGAACTGTTCGGATATGACAGCGGAGCATTTACCGGAGCGCGCAAAACCGGGAATATCGGAAAGTTTGAGCTGGCTTCCGGAGGAACGATCTTCCTGGACGAGATCGGGGAGATGCCTCTGGATCTCCAGGCAAAGCTCCTCCGCGTGGTGGAGCAGAAGCAGCTGATGCGTTTGGGAAGCTCGCGGGTGATCGATGTGGATGTGAAAATTATCGCTGCAACGAATGCCAATATCTGGTCCATGATCGAACAGAAACAGTTCCGCGCGGATCTGTTCTATCGGATCAGTACCATGCAGATCAATCTGCCCCCGCTGCGCGAGCGCAGGGATGACATCATTCCTCTTGCCAGATATTTTGTCCAGAAAGTATCCGACCGTATCGGGAAGGAAAGCTGTATGAGGCTGTCTCCGGAGGCGCAGGAACTTCTGCTGTCTTTGGACTGGTACGGGAATATCCGGGAACTGCAGAACCTGATCGAGTGTATTGTTCAGCTTTACCCCGGCGATCTGATCCTTCCGCAGCATATTCTTGATAATATCAGCGGATATCAGGCGCCCGCATCTTATACAGCGGCAGGAAAAGCAACGGCCTCATCCTATGTGCCGCCCCTTACTACGGGGTCCTATCCTCCGGTGATGAATCCGGCCCGGCCGGACGGATCGATCATCCGCCAGCCGGAAGGATATGTACAGGATTCCGGAATAGGATATCCTTATCACAAAAAGCCTTCTGAACTTACGAGGGAGGAAATCATAAGTGCACTTGAGGTATGCGGTGGAAATCGTTCGAAAGCTGCGGAGTACCTGGGAATTTCCAGGCGTACATTCTATCGTAAGTTAGAGAAGCTGGGACTGTAATGCAACAGATGCCAGTCTCAGTTCAATAATAGAAAGGGAAGCTTGGTATGGCACTTGAACTAAAACAGGAACAAAAACAGATCCTCTCCCAGAAGATGATCCAGTCTGCGTCAATCCTTCAGATGTCCTCTGCTGATCTGGAGGAATATCTGAATGAACAGTCCATGGAGAATCCGGTTATCGACCTGGTCCAGAAGGTGCCGGAAAAAGAGCCGGAGAAAGAATCCGGAACGTATCAGTGGATTCAGTCTCACGACGAGCAGAACCGCTACCTCTACCAGAAAATTGAGACGAATGAGGATGAGCCGCCCGAGTGGAATATCGATACCCATCAGACGGAAAATCTCGCGGAATCCCTCTGGGAACAGCTCCTTGTCAAACATATTCCGGATGAGTATGAAGATGATATCAGGGCGATTCTGGAGAGTCTGGATGACAGGGGATATTTTGTGGAACCGCTGGAAGACTTTCTGCAGTATTTTCATATGGAAGAAGAGCGGTTTCTGACACTTCTCCGGCTGATCCAGACTCTGGAGCCGGCAGGAGTCGGGGCCCGTTCACTGAATGAATGTCTTTGTCTCCAGTTGGAGCGGAAAGGGCTGCTCACCCCCACACTTGAGAAGTTTGTAAATTGTGAACTGGAAAAAATGGCAAAGAACCAGCTCCCGGCGATTGCGAAAGAACTGTCGGTTTCTGTCCGTGAAGTAAAGGAATACTGCGATCTGGTCCGTACACTTGATCCAAAACCAGGGGCTTATCTGGGAAGGGTACAGCGCACGCACTATATAAACCCGGACGTCATTGTAGTAAAATTCAAGGGACACCTGGATATTTTGTTAAATGAATCCGTATATCCCGATATTTCCTTAAATCCCGGTTATCTGCAGATGTACCGGAACAGCGAGGACAAGGAGGTACAGGATTATCTCCAGAAGAAGATCAGCCAGGCGGAGTGGATCAGGCAGTGCATCAGCCAGAGAAATTCGACTCTGTTCTCTGTTGCCCGGGAGATTGTGGCGTGTCAGTCTGAATTCTTCCAGGAGGGCGGTCCGGGGTTAAAGCCGCTTCGAATGTCGGATGTGGCAGAGAAGCTGGGGATTCATGAATCTACAGTCAGCCGCGCGGTCCGGATGAAATATCTGCAGTGCACCTGGGGAACCTTCCCTCTGAGTTATTTCTTCGCAAAGAATGCGGAGCGTTCTGCTGCTTCAAATATTTTCGGGGCGTCAGACGAGACGGCGACCGCGGCCGATATCAAGGCGGCGCTAAAGAGCATTATCGAGGGAGAAAACCGGCAGAAGCCTTACAGCGACCGCGTGCTTGCGGAGAAGCTGGAGGAGCGGGGGATCAGGATCTCAAGGCGCACCGTGGCAAAATACCGGGAGGAAGAGAATATTCCCAATGCTTCCGGCCGGAAAGAATATGAGAATTGATTTTTTTATGTCCATGCCCTATAATGTACCCGAACCGGAGCAATCCCGACATAACTGCGGGATGTTCACACTGATCGGATGATGGTTCAGGACTACATTCAGGGTAATGGTTCAAAAAGATAACAATTCAGAAAGGGGGAATGACAGTGTTAAAAGGGAAGACAGTTCTGCTGGGAGTATCCGGCAGCATCGCCGCGTATAAGACAGCTTATCTGGCCAGCGCACTGAAGAAACAGCAGGCGGATGTACACGTGCTGATGACGAAGAACGCGACAAACTTCATCAACCCGATTACTTTTGAGACGCTCACCGGCAACAAGTGTCTTGTCGATACGTTTGACCGGAATTTTGAGTTCAGCGTGGAGCACGTTTCACTGGCAAAGCTGGCGGATGTTGTGATGATCGCTCCGGCCAGCGCAAATGTGATCGGGAAGCTGGCTCACGGGATCGCGGATGATATGCTGACAACAACAGTGATGGCGTGCAAGTGTAAGAAGCTTATCTCTCCGGCGATGAATACGAACATGTTTGAAAATCCCATTGTTCAGGAAAATCTGAAATTCCTGGCAGACCACGGATACTCGGTAATCAGCCCGGCTGTGGGATACCTGGCCTGCGGGGATACCGGAGCCGGGAAGATGCCGGAGCCGGAGGTGCTGCTCCAGTATATTCTTCAGGAGGCAGAGTATGAGAAAGACATGGAGGGACTTAAGGTTCTTGTGACGGCGGGACCTACGGAGGAAGCCATCGATCCGGTGAGATATATCACCAATCACTCAACCGGAAGGATGGGGTACGCCATTGCACAGGTTTGCAGCCGGAGAGGGGCACATGTCACGCTTGTGACCGGGCCCACGGCGCTGGAACCGCCCCGGTTTGTCGATACTATACAGGTGAAGTCGGCGAAGGATATGTTTACCGCGGTGACAGAGCGCGCACAGGAGCAGGATATTATCATCAAGGCAGCGGCAGTGGCGGATTTCCGGCCGAAGCATATCAGCGGGGAAAAGATCAAGAAGTCGGACGAGTTTGGCAGCGGCCGGACTTCCGGCGATCCGGGCGATCCGTCATCGGCGGGTGCAGTGCTCGAGCTGGAGCGCACGGATGATATCCTGGCGTATCTGGGAGAGCATAAGAGACCGGGACAGTTTCTGTGCGGATTCGCAATGGAGACGCAGAATCTTCTTGAAAATGCAAGACGGAAGCTGGAGAGAAAGCATCTGGATATGATCGCGGCGAACAGCTTGAGAGTGGCGGGCGCCGGATTCGGCGGCAACACGAATGTAGTGACTCTTATCACAGAGGATGAGGAAGTTTCACTCGGAAAGATTTCCAAAGAGGAGACAGCCGTAAAAATCCTGGATAAGATAATGGACATGAGGAGAAAGTAGAAGAAACTTCTCTCTGTGCCAAAAGTATTGTATCCCGAATGGGAATGATAACGAGGAGGCAATTATGAACAACTTAAAAAAATCAGAACAAAACGGCAGCGCGCAGGCGAATGGCGTGCGGCTGGAGGACGTGCATACAGAAAACGTGCACACAGAAAGCAATCAGACAGCAGGCGCACAGGCGGTAAATGCTCAGACCGTGAATGTAAACGCGCCGGGCGCGCAGACAGTGTATATACAGATGGTGAATGCGCAGACGGTAAGCGCACAGGCGGCGGACGCACAGACAACGGGCACGCAGGGAGCAGGTACACAGGGATCAGGTGCGCATACAGCGCCCACGCGGGCATCAGATGCTCGGACAGCAGGTGCACAGACAGCAGGTGCACAGGCAGGAAGCAGATACAGCACAATGAGCATGGTTCAGGTGGCGATATTCGGTGCAATCATATGCATCATGGCCTTTACCCCCTTTCTGGGCTATATCCCGCTTGGATTTACACGGGCGACGATTATCCACGTGCCTGTGATTATCGCTTCACTGCTGATGGGGCCGAAAAAGGGCGGAGTCCTTGGCTTCCTTTTTGGCCTTACAAGTTTTATCAATAACACAATGAATCCGACGCCCACATCCTTTGTGTTTACGCCGTTTTACAGTGTGGCGGGAGTGAGCGGCGGAATTGGCAGTGTAATTATCTGTTTTATTCCGAGAATTCTGGTTGGAATCCTGCCGTTTTATGTATACAAGCTGGTGCTGAGATTCTCTGGTGAGAAAGCGAGAAAGCGAGGCATCTCCAGCGTGGGCCTGATACTGGCGGGTATCTCCGGAGCGCTTGTGAATACACTGCTTGTAATGAACCTGATCTTTGTATTTTTCCGCGAGGCATATGCGGCGGCAAATGATGTCGCGGTGTCGGCGGTCTATACATTTATTCTGTCCGTGATCGGAATCAACGGAGTGCCGGAGGCGATTGTGGCCGGGGTGCTCACGCTTCTTATTGGGCGGGTTCTTTTAAAGAAAACTATCAGGGAAAGGCTGGGCTTTAGAAATGATCTTGGCTATTGATATCGGAAATACCAATATTGTGATCGGCTGTATCGAAGAGCGGAAATGTGTTTTCGTTGAGCGGCTGTCAACTGTGCGAACTAAGACAGAGCTTGAGTATGCGATAGATATCAAGAGTGTGCTTGATATCTACCATATCAGGCGGGACGATCTGGACGGGGGGATCATTTCCTCTGTTGTTCCAGAGATCACGACAGTTGCCAAACTGGCAGTTGAGAAGATCCTGAAAAAAGAGCCGCTTGTTGTGGGAGCAGGCATAAAGACCGGTCTCAATATACGGATCGATAATCCGGCCCAGCTCGGCAGCGACCTGGTAGTAGATTCTGTGGCAGCGCTGGCGGAGTACACGGCTCCGATGCTGATCTTCGATCTTGGAACTGCAAACACGGTGTGTGTGATTGATAAGAACAAGAATTATATCGGCGGGATGATCTATCCGGGGATCGGCGTGTCCCTGGAATCACTGACAGCGCATGCCTCCCAGCTCGGCGGTATCGGCCTGGAGCCGCCGGAGCATATCATAGGGAAGAACACAGTGGAGTGTATGAAAAGTGGAACGCTCTACAGCGCTGCGGCAGCGATAGACGGCCTGATCGACCGGCTTTGCGATGAACTGGAGGGAGACGTGACAGTGATCGCTACCGGAGGACTGGCGAAAAAAGTTGTGCCATACTGCAGAAGAAAAATCATATTGGATGATGATCTGCTGCTTAAAGGACTGGCAGTGATTTACCGTAAAAATAAGAAACATTAACAGATTCGTAATAGTTCAGCTATTTAGTTCACTAACGTCCTTTTGCAAAACATCCGAAAACAGAGCTGATTTTCAAACGTATTCTGCGGGGATGGAGGACGGCTCTGGGCTTCGCTCCAGGGAATAAGGGAAACTACAAAGTACCGGATACGGATTAAAAACAAAGACAGCCGGGGCTTAACTCGCTGACGCTCAGACAAGCGCCCCGCCTGCCCTAACATCCGTATCCGGCACTTTAAGTTTCACTAATCCCCTTCCGAAGGCGCCCCTCGCCATCCCCCCATCCCCGCAGAATTTTCTCGAAATAGGGCTGTTTTCTGTTTTTCCCAAGACAGAAGTTAATGAATATATAGCTGCTACAAGAAACAGGCGCGGCCGGAAGTCTTTCA
>JAHZHF010000015.1:24950-27240 GCA_019420405.1 Clostridiales bacterium | reverse complement strand
GAAGTGCGGTTTTACGAATGGCGCGGGCTGAACTGTTACAGAATATATGATTCAAATCGAATCTTTCCAAATCATTTATTTTGTGTTATGGTAGTAATATCACTCGTATTATTTACGGAAATATCAGTTCAATGATACAGAAAGGAAGGTACGATCTGCTATGTCCATATCCGAAAATATACGCCGTTTCAGAAAAGAAGCCCGGCTTACGCAGAAAGAACTCGCCGCAAAGTGCGGACTTGCCGAAATCACAATCAGGCAGTACGAAACCGAAAAAAGAGAACCCCGCGCGGAACAGCTCAAGAAGATCGCCGACGCGCTGGATATTTCTCCTGCCGAGTTAAGCGTCGGATACGGAGAGATGGAGGAACTGCTCCGCCGCCACAAACAGCGTATGCAGTCCATTCATTCCGCCTTAGATTCTAAGGCCAGAAAATCCGGGCCCAAAATCCGGACAGATCTCCTGATCATGGGGGAACTTCTGGTAGAAATCATGCGGGACCGGGCGGATGTTCCGCTCAATTGTCCCGGAGTCTTTAAGGGGCCTTATCCGAGCGGTGCTCCTGCTATCTGCGCCGATGCGGCTGCCCGTCTCGGGTGCAGAACCACCCTGATCGGCAACGTGGGAAAAGATGATTTCGGAGAACTGCTTTTGAACAGATTAAAGTCTGACGGAGTTGACTGCACTTATATCACGGAGGACAGCCAGCTTGCCACCGGCTGCGCTTTCGTCACATATTTTAACGACGGCTCCCGGAAATTCATCTTCCATATGGAGGCTGCCACAGAGGCGCTGCTCCCTCCGCTCTCCCGGTTCGGAGAGATCAAATACATGCACGTCATGGGCTGTTCCCTGATGGCAGGTGAGAAGCTCGCAAGCGAGATCTTAAAGGCAGTGCGCTGCCTTTCCGGACAGGGGACGAAGATCTCTTTTGATCCGAACATAAGAAAAGAACTCTTCCGGAATCCCGAAGTTCAGGAGAGCTTCCGCGACATGCTTTCTCTTACCAGCATCTATCTTCCCGGCAGAGAAGAACTTCTGCTGACCACCGGAGCCGCCTCAGTGGAGGAGGCCGTGCGCGTCTGCTTCGAGAATCCCAGGCTTGAAATGCTGGTACTCAAAGACGGAGCCCGGGGAAGCGTACTTTACACAAGAAAGGACAGATCCCCGGACTCAGACAATACCCCAGCTGCTGAAAGATCCGCACCGTACAGCCCGGATATCGCTGCAGTGAGGGTAAACGCATATCAAATTGAACAAAAAGACGCCACCGGGGCCGGAGACTGCTTTGACGGAGCCTTCCTCGCCGGCCTGATCCAGGGAAATTCTCCGGAAGAGGCCGCCCGGATGGGCGCAGCCGCCGGAGCGCTGAATGCGATGGAATTCGGGCCCATGGAAGGAAAGATCAGCCCGGAGGCAGTCACTGCTCTGACAGAAAACGGCGGGGACTCCTAAAGCCCCCGCTCATTCTCAGATCAGTCTGCGTCCTTAAAACAGTTTTTCAAAGCCGGATACAGCTTCCGGAACTTTTGGTACCGCTCCTCGTACTTTTCCACCAGTTCCGGATCCGGCTCTTCTGTGCCTGTCACTTTCACAAGTTTCTCTGCCGCCTCTTCCACAGACGGGAACACGCCGCAGCCCACAGCCGCGAGGATCGCCGCACCATATCCCGGGCCTTCCTCACTCTCAATCAGATCCACTTTCATGTTCATTACATTTGCAATGATCTTCCGCCACAGCGGACTTTTAGCCCCGCCTCCGCAGATTTTCGTCCGCTTCGGCGCCGTACCGATATTTCTCGCCACTTCCAGGGAATCTCTTAAGCCGAACGCCACACCCTCCAGCACAGCAAGCGTCATCTCTTCTCTCGTTGTATCCATACTCATGCCGATAAATGCGGCGCGCGCATCCGGATCATTGTGGGGCGAACGCTCTCCCATCAGATAAGGCAGAAAGAACACTCTGTTCTCTCCAAGTCCTGCGATCCCTGCCTGTTCTCCGGCATAATCCTTTGTCTTTAAAATCTCGTCCATCCACCATTTGTTACAGGATGCAGCGCTTAACATACATCCCATAAGATGATAATGCCCGTCCGCATGGGCAAAGGCATGAAGCGCGTTATTCTCATCCACGCCAAAGTCGTCTCTCGCTATGAAGAGTGTTCCTGATGTTCCCAGGGAAATATTGCACGCTCCACCGCCAACTGTCGCAGTTCCTACTGCCGCAGCAGCATTGTCCCCGGCTCCGGCAATCACCTTCACATCACAGGGCAGATCCAGCGCTTCTGCA
>JAHZHF010000015.1:0-24940 GCA_019420405.1 Clostridiales bacterium | reverse complement strand
TCCCAGCTTTCATGGAGCTGCGGAAGCTGCTCTCTTCTGATCCCGCAGATCTCAAGCATCGGCTCCGACCACCGCTTATGCTCCACATCAAGGAGAAGCATTCCGGAAGCATCCGAATAATCCGTACAGAATGCCCCTGACAGCCTGTACGCCAGATAATCTTTGGGGAGCATAATCTTGCAGATCCGGGCGAAATTCTCCGGCTCATTTTTCCTCATCCACAGGATCTTCGGCGCCGTAAATCCCGCAAAGGCAATGTTGGCAGTATATTTCGAAAGCGTCTTCTTTCCGATTACATTATTTAAATATTCCGTTTCCGCTCCGGTTCGTCCGTCGTTCCACAGGATCGCCGGATGGATCACCCGGTCATTCTCATCTAATGCCACAAGGCCGTGCATCTGACCGCCAAAGCTGATGCCCTTCACCTGACTTCTGTCGCAGTCTGCAGTCAGTTCCCGGATACCTTCCATGCTTTTCTCAAACCAGTCCTCCGGATTCTGCTCAGACCAGCCCGGATGCGGGAAAGAGAGCGGATACTCCTTCGACACAATCTTGAGTATGCGGCCGGTTTCGTCCATCAGAAGCAGCTTGACAGCGGAAGTTCCCAGATCGATTCCGATAAACATAATTTTCTCCTTTCGGGGACGTAGTAAAATCAAGTTTTACTACGTCCCAATTTGCAATTCAGCCTGTCCCTTTTTAGTTCTCTTCCTGTTTTGTCCTATAAACTCATCAAATATTCTCTAAAAATCACTAGTTTTTCTTACAATTTTGGATAAATAATAGTAACATCATCATTTTGGGACAGGGTCATTCCCATTTTGGGACGTAGTAAAATCGGGTTTTACTACGTCCCGGAATACGGATTTTCAGTCGGATATCTCTCCCCCTTCGGCTGATTATACCCAATCTCCTCAACCGGAACGCCAATATACTTAAACACCTCAAACATCTCTTTTCCGAAATGCCCGAACGCTACCGCGCCGTGATGCGGGAAGTTTTTCTCGATGAGCACATGGCGGTAAAATCTTCCCATCTCCGGAATCGCAAACACACCGATAGAACCAAAGGACTTCGTCACCACCGGAAGCACCTCTCCCTGCGCCACGTATGCACGCAGTTTGTTGTCAGATGTGCTCTGCAGACGGTAGAACGTGATATTGCCCGGAGCGATATCTCCCTCCAAAGTTCCCTGGGTCACTTCTTCCGGCAGATTTCTCGCCATGATCATCTGATATCTCATCTCACAGGAAGATAGCTTCCCTGCCGCCGTATTCCCGCAGTGGAATCCCATAAATGTATCTTTCTGAGTATAGGGGAACCGTCCCTCAATGCTCTCTTTATACATATCTGCCGGAACCGTGTTGTTGATGTCCAGAAGCGTCACCACATCCCCGCTCACTGCTGTTCCTATGTATTCGCTCAGAGCGCCATAGATGTCCACCTCGCAGGAAACCGGAATTCCCTGAGCAGTCAGGCGGCTGTTCACATAGCACGGCACGAATCCGAACTGTGTCTGGAACGCCGGCCAGCACTTGCCTGCAATCGCCACATATTTACGGTATCCTCTGTGCTCCTCTACCCAGTCTTTCAGCGTCAGCTCATACTGCGCAAGCTTCGGAAGTATTTCCGGTTTCTTATTTCCGGCTCCCAGTTCTTCCTCCATCTCTTTTACAACAGCCGGGATTCTCTCATCTCCCTCATGCTTATTGTACGCCTCAAAAAGATCCAGCTCCGAATTCTCTTCAATCTCCACACCGATATTGTAAAGCTGCTGAATCGGCGCATTACATGCCAGGAAATTGAGCGGTCTCGGTCCAAAGCTGATGATCTTAAGATCATTCAGTCCCACAACCGCACGTGCAATGGGCTCAAATTCATGGATCATATCTGCACATTCTTCTGCTGTGCCGACCGGATACTCCGGAATATACGCCTTCACGCCCCGCAGTTTCAGGTTGTAGCTGGCGTTTAACATTCCACAGTATGCATCTCCACGCCCCTGTACAAGGTCATTCTGTGTCTCTTCCGCTGCCGCAATAAACATCTTCGGTCCGTCAAAGTGCTTCGCAAGCAGAGTCTCCGAAATCTCCGGTCCAAAGTTTCCAAGATAGACAACCAGCGCATTGCAGCCTGCTTTTTTCACATCTTCCAGCGCCTGCACCATATGGATCTCGCTCTCTACGATACAAATCGGGCACTCATAAACTGTCCCTTTTCCGTATTTCTTTGTATATGCATCAATCAGCGCTTTTCTTCTGTTCACGGACAGACTCTCCGGAAAACAGTCTCTGCTCACTGCTACAACTCCGATTTTTAACTCAGGTATATTATTCATATTCTCTTCCTCACTTTCTACTTTTTTATACACTCAGATTTTCGCCCTGCAGCCCGCAGAACGCACCTTCAATCCCTGCCTCCTCATGGGCGATCAGCCACTTATTCACTGCGGTCAGAAGTCTTTCTTCTCCTTCTTTTGCAGGTTCAAATGTCAGCGGCTCATTCGTTCCCCGCGGAAGTACGATCACGCAGCGGAATCCTCTGTCTCCCGCAGAGCACGGTGCATAGTGAAGTGTAGTCGCATACAGCTCTACCGCTGTACCCGCAGGCACAAAGAACGCTTCTGCCCTGGAGGTATCATACACGTCTCCCGGCTCAATATCCTGCTGGCTTCCCAGAATCAGGATCAGATCCGTGACCGCAATGTCAATCTCAGAACTCCTGTGGTATTCCAGAGCGTTTAGCTTGTGATTCTCCCCGTTGCAGTATCCGATCTGAACGGGCAGTCCGCCGAATCCTGTCCGGCAGATACCTGCCGCCTCCGGCAGCGCCTCCAGTTCTTCCACTGACGGCACATAGACAACATCCTTCGGCAGAGGGGTATGCTCCATCTCTTTTAAGATCTTCTCATAAGAGATCCCTGTGAGCACCCTCCCATATCTGCCGAAGGATGTGTCTGTCAGCTTTTTAATATCCATTTTTCCAGCCTCCTGCATGTAGTTCTGTGAATAGTAACTTTCTAATGTCATTTTATCAACCCGGAGGCCTGATTTCGACCTAATAATCTACCTTTTTATGGTCATTTCTTGTCTTTTTTCTCTTTATACTCACTCGGCAGCATCCCATATTTCTTCCGGAATGCCCTCGCGAAAGCCTTGCTCCCGGAAAATCCGTTCCGCATCGCCGTCTCCGTAATGCTGTACCGCCCACTCTCCAGATCCTTCACCGCATATCCCAGCCGGATACTCTGAACATGCTCCTTAAAGCTGACCCCCGCATATTTCCGGAACATCCGGGACAGATAGGCAGGCGAATACCCGAACACTTTCGCCACCTCTTCCAGACTCAAGTCTCCCGTATAGTTCTCCTTCATATATGCAGTAATCGAAGAAAGCCGGGTCATGCTCCTGTTTCTCCTCACAGATTCCTGGTCCGTCTCTGTCAGGCGATAATCTTTCACAAGATAGTACATGATATTATAGAAGATACTTCTCATCTTCATGTCATACCCGCAGGGTTTTTCCTCGTAGATCCGGTACAGTTCCTTCACCAGTTCCATAAACCGCTCATCCCGTGTCCCCGGCTCATGAGTGAACCAGATAAACTGCTCCCCCGTAAAATAGTCCTCAAACAGCTTCACCGGAATCTGCAGTACTACCGTTCTGTTCGGAAGAGGCGAATCCACAGCATGAATCTCATTCGAATTCACAATCATAAATTCCCCCGGCTGCAAAAGCCACAGTCTGTCATCAATATGAAAGCCAAGTTCTCCCTCGCATACCGCAAAAATCTCTACCGAACGGTGCCAGTGCCTGTCGCGGTAATAATTCCCGTCTTTTCCTTCAAAGAGAAAAAGTTTGAAAGGGAATCCCTCCTCAGGGACGATCAGTTCGTGTGAATAATTCATATCCGTACTCCTCTTTATTCGTTCATGACTCGCACGCGAGTCCGGCGCGGGATTCGGGTCAGCTTTAGCTGACATGGTACATCTTCAAATCCCTGCGCATCCTCGCGGTGCATATATCATCCATTATAACGGACGGCACAAAACACCGTCAATATACCCTTCCCGGTATATCAGGTTTATGATAAGATAGTGTTACAGTTCATCCAAGGAAATTACTTAGAAAAGGATTTGTATCTCTATGGCCGAAATACTAATCATCGAAGACGACAAAGGACTCAATACAGGCATAACACTCGGACTGAAGGATCACGGCCGGAGCTTCACCTCCTGCGGCTCTCTCGCAGAGGCCAGATCCGCTATTAAAAACCGGGATTTCGCCCTCGTCATTCTCGACCTAAACCTGCCCGATGGCAGCGGATATGATTTTCTGAAAGAATTCCGCCTCCACTCCCAGGCGCCTGTTCTTATACTCACTGCAAATGATATGGAGATGGACGAAGTTATGGGCTTTGAACTTGGCGCCGACGATTTTGTTGCCAAGCCATTCAGCCTGGCCGTCCTGCGCGCACGAGTCAGCCGGCTCTTAAATCCCCGCCCCGGCAGAAGCATACAGACCGGAGATAGATCCGGGCAGACAGACTCCCCTGTGATCTGGCAGGACCACTCACTTTACCTCGACCCGGTTCATCTCCGTTTCGAGAAAGACGGACGTGAACTCGCCCTGAGCAGAACAGAGCAGAAGCTTCTCTATCTCCTCCTGGCAAACAGCGGCCGCACGGTTCCCCGGGAACAGCTCCTTGAGAAAATCTGGCCGGACGGCACAGAATACGTGGAGGAAAACGCCCTCTCTGTAGCCGTCAGCCGCCTGCGCGCCAAGCTGGAGGACACGCCGTCGAAGCCAGTTCACATCCTGACCGTCTACGGAACCGGGTATGTCTGGAAATAAGCGTCAGAAAGGAGTGCTTCCATGAAAAGCTTTGGAACCCGGCATACCTTTGAACTTCTCAACCGTATGCTGGACGATGCGATTTCCGGAAATTTCCGGGAATCTGATTATGATGAAACAGAATTATCAAAACTGGAAGTAAAGTGGATGCGGTTTCTGACCGCTTCCGCGTCCAGTCATGAAAATCTTGCCGGAGAGCGTCAGTCCATACAGGAACTCGTCTCCGATATCTCCCACCAGGTAAAAACTCCAGTCGCAAACATCCGGCTCTACGGCGAACTTCTGGAAGAGCGCCTGGACGGAGAAGACCGGGATCTTGTCCGCCATCTGCTGAATGAAACCGAGCTTCTTGAGTTTCTGATCCAGTCCCTTGTGAAAATGTCCCGTCTCGAAGCAGACACGATCCAGCTTCTCCCGGAAAACCAGCCGCTTCTGCCCCTTCTGTCCGACATCGAAGAAAGAGGACTGGAAAAACAGCTCCGCCGGAGGATTACCCTTGCGAAAGCCGGATGGGATCAGGAAATCCGGGCAGTATTTGACCGGAAATGGACCGCCGAAGCAGTCTACAATATTCTTGACAATGCATATAAGTATTCCCCCGAAGGCAGCACAGTCACGATCGCCCTGGAAGAATATAATCTTTTCACACGCATCCGGATTGCAGACCAGGGCCCCGGTGTCACCACCGACGAGGTTCCCCGCCTCTTCGACCGCTTTTACCGCAGTCCGCGTTTCAAAGACAGGGAAGGCGTAGGGCTTGGCTTAAGCCTTGCCCGTGAAATCATCCGGAAAGAAGGCGGATATATCAAAGTTTCTTCCGTTCCCGGATCCGGTGCCGAATTCTCCGTATACCTGCGCAAATCCTGACTCTGCGCTCCGATTTCAGAATGTCTGTTTTATCACGCCTGCGGATACTGTTCTGAGATTCTTCCGGATGAACTATGAAATCTTTCAGAAATGACACATTTGAGAAAGGCGGTGGAAAGATTCTTATGATAAAGTCTGTTCATACATAAGTGTGGAGGAGGCTTGATAATTTATGAAAACAATCCTTGAGACAACTGATCTGAAAAAATACTATGGAAGCGGCGAGACACAGGTCCGCGCGCTGGACGGGGTGTCCATCTCCTTCCGGCAGGGCGAGTTCGCCGCCATTGTCGGCACGTCCGGTTCCGGCAAATCCACTCTGCTTCATATGCTGGGCGGCCTGGACCGCCCCACATCCGGTAAGGTCATCGTGGATGGCAAAGATATCTTCAAATTGAAAGACGACGCACTCTGTATTTTCCGCAGAAGGAAGATCGGTTTCGTCTTCCAGAGCTACAATCTCGTCCCGGTTCTGAATGTAGAGGAAAACATCACTCTCCCCATCGAGCTGGACGGGAACCGCATTGACAGGGCATTTATCCGGGAAATTATACAGGTTCTCGGCCTGGAGCAGAAACTGCACAGCCTGCCGGGCGAGCTCTCGGGCGGCCAGCAGCAGCGTGTGGCCATCGCCCGTGCACTGGCCACGAAACCAGCCATCATACTGGCTGACGAACCCACAGGAAATCTGGACACTGCGACCAGTCAGGATGTGTTAAGCCTGCTTAAAGTCACCAGCGACCAGTTCGGCCAGACCATTGTCATGATCACGCATAATGAGGAAATCGCCCAGACAGCGGACCGGATTATCCGGATTGAGGACGGACGCATCGCCGGCGGCAGAAAAGGCGGTGAATTACATGCTTAAAGTAAAGAACAAACAGGTTCTCCGCAAACTCTCTGCCCGCATCCTCACCGCCAGGCGCTCAAAAAATCTCATTGCCCTGGCCGCAATCCTGCTGACCTCGGTTCTGTTTACCACCGTGTTCTCCGTGGGCGGCAATCTTCTCCAAAGTCAGACCGAATCCACCTGCCGCCAGGTCGGCACCAGCACACATGCCGGATTCAAATACCTGACCGAGGCAGAGTATGAACAGATGAAAAATGATCCTGAGATCCGGGATGTATCATACAACATCATGGCAGGTTTTGCCGTGAACCCAGAACTCGATAAACTCCAGTGCGAGGTGCGCTATTTCGAACCTCTGGACGCAGAACACAGCTTCTCATATCCCACCACCGGTGAGATGCCACAGGAGGAGAATGAAATCGCCATGAGCACCATCGTCCTGGACGCTCTCGGCATCCCCCACAAACTGGGCGAAGAAGTCTCCCTGACCATACGCACAGGCAGCCGGGATGTTACAGACACCTTTACCTTATGCGGTTTCTGGGAAGGAGATCCCATCGCAGGGGCTCAGGAAATCCTCGTCTCCCGCATCTGGTGCGACAGGGAAGCTCCACTGAAAACTACGCCCTTCTATGAATCCGAAGATGGAGACGTCAGCGGATATATCAATGTAAGTTTCAACTTCTCCAACTCTTTTAACATTGAGGGAAAGGTAGAGGAACTCATAGAGCGGTGTGGATTTGACCCGGATCTGGTCAACTCCGGAGTCAACTGGGCATACGGATTTTCTTCTATAGACCCGGTATCCGTTTCCATCCTTATCGTGCTCCTGCTTCTGATCATATTGTCAGGTTACCTGATTATTTACAATGTCTTCTACCTGAATATTTTCAGTGACATCCGGTTCTACGGACTTTTAAAGACCATCGGCACAACCGGACGACAGTTAAAGAAAATCGTCAGACGGCAGGCATGGACACTCTGTCTGTTTGGAGTCCCGGCCGGGCTGATCCTGGGATGGATCATCGGCAGATTCATCACCCCGGCAGTACTCTCCATGCTCACCGACGTCTACGCCTCCTATTCGCTGAATCCGCTCATCTTCATCGGATCAGCTCTGTTTACGGTTTTCACAGTGCACATCAGCTGTATCCGGCCCTGCCGGACAGCAGCGAAGGTGTCTCCCATCGAGGCGGTACGCTATACAGAAAAGCCTCATAAGAGGAAATCAAAGAAGACAAAGAAAGCCTCTGCACTCAGCATGGCGCTTTCCAATCTGCGCAGGAATACCAGGCGGCTCATACTTGTCGTGCTGTCCCTCTCCCTGAGCATGATTCTCTTAAACAGCGTATACACGATTGTCACCGGCTTTGATATGAACAAATACATCTCCGCCTATCTGCTCACAGACTGCGCAGTCGCCGACGCGACCGTTTTCAATCCCTCCGGCGGCTATCAGGAGATCCACGGTATAACAGATGATTTCCTCAGCGATCTCTCCGGGCAGGAAGGGGTCTCTGATATCGGAAATGTCTACCTGTACCCAGTCAAACATCAGTGGTCAGACAGCGAATGGACGCAGATCGAACAGATCATGGACGATCCGGAATATCAGGATTTCTTCGGGCTCCCTGCCCTGCAGCAATCTTTTGACACGATCCGGGAAACAAGATCATCCACACTGGATCTCTACGGCGCGGATGATAGGACAGCAGAAATGATTACAATGCTCGATGAGAACCTTGATCTGGAAAAGTTTAAAAGCGGTGATTACGTCATTGTAAACGCCTACGGAAGCAGCGACAGCAGTGGCGATTTTGCAAGTTACTATCTGGATCCCGGCGACAGCGTAACGCTGGATTTCGGAAACGGGAACTCGAAGACTTATGAAGTCCTGGCAATAGGGCAGATGCCCAATCCCCTGACCACACAGTCCAGTACACTGATCGGCGAGGAGTTCATCCTCCCGGCAGAGGAGCTGTTGGCACAATGCGGAGAAATGCAGCCTTTGAAAACTGTCTTCAATATCACGGACGGCCGGGAAAACGAGGTCATCTCCTGGCTCAGGGATTACTGTGAAAACGTAAACTCTGACCTGGACTGCCGCACCAGGGCGGACTATCAGGATGCATTCAACTCCTTACAGCGCACGTATGCTCTCACCGGCGGATTCTTAAGTGGAATTCTGGCTCTGATCGGTATTCTGAACTTTGTGAACGTGACTGTCACATCTATCTTGAGCCGCAGCCAGGAACTTGCCATGATGGAATCTATCGGCATGACAGGAAAACAGCAGCGCCGGATGCTCCAGGCAGAAGGGCTATGCTACGCCGCTCTCACTCTCCTGATCAGCTGCACGGCAGGAGTCGGCGTCAGTTATCTATTCGTTCAGGCTGTGGCCGGACAGATGTGGATGTTCACCTGGCGGTTCACACTGATGCCCGTCGCACTGTGCGCTCCGTTTCTCATAGCTATCGCCCTGATCGTACCGTCCCTGTGTCATGCGGCTGCCAGGAGAAGATCTGTGGTGGAGCGATTGAGAACGGCTGAACAGTAGGAATATACAGGCCATGGACTACAATCCATCAGTACAGAGATACAAAAACCGTGTGTGGACAGGGATTTCTCCCTTATCCACACACGGTTTTCATATATCAATATCCCGCCATTCACCGCCCCTTCCCTAAGGACATGAAGGACATAACATAATAACATAGGATTCCTCATAACTCCGCGCCGTTTGTCTCAATCACATGCCTGTACCAGTACGCGGAATCTTTCATCGTTCTCTTCTGTGTCTCATAATCGACATACACGATACCAAACCGTTCCGAATAGCCCTTTTCCCACTCGAAATTATCCAGAAGTGACCACTGAAAATATCCTCTCAAATCGATCTCATCTGCCGCGCGTCCAAGCTCACGGAGATATGACGCCAGGAAATCGATTCTGTTTGGATCATGGACTCTGCCGTCCGGTGATATCACATCATGACATGACATTCCGTTCTCCGTAATATAGATCGGTTTGTGATATCTCTCATAAAGAAATTTCGGTCCCCAGTACAGGCACTCCGGAGTAACAGGCCATCCAGCCGCTGTTCTCGGGGAGCCGCAGGCACGTGGTACCTCCTCCGGTTTCCCATCTGTCCCCATGCGAAATGCCCTTCCATTGTAAATATTCTGACCATACACATCAATGGGCTCTGCGATAAGACGCATATCCTCCTCCGTAATTACCGGAAGATATTTCTCATACCTTCTCAGGCCATCCTCCGGATAGCTGCCAAGAAGAACAGGATCGGACCACCATGACACATTCCAGGTCCAGTCTCCGTCATTTTCCGGCATGGCAAAATATTGCTGCCGGGCCGCCTCTATATCCTCCGGGCGCTCCGATACCGGATAGATAATCCCGCTGGTCGGAGCATAGCCGATGACCAGAGGCTGTCGTCCGTACTGCCTGAGCATCTGCACCGCCCTGCCATGTGCACGGAGGGCATTATGCGCCATCTCAAACGTATCTCTCAGCGGGCATTTCAGCCCGGGAGCATGAGTGCCATTTAAAAATCCGAGTCCGACAAAGCACTGTGGCTCGTTCAGAGTGAAAAAATACTTCACCCGGTCACTGAATCGTTCCGCGATCAGACGCGCATACTCGCCAAACCACTCTGCAATATCCCGGTTCATCCAGCCGCCTTTCTTGTACAGCTCATAGGGCAGTTCCCAGTGATACAGTGTGATATAAGGCTCAATCCCATTCTCCAAAAGGGCATCAATCAGATCACTGTAAAACCTGAGCCCTTCTTCGTTCACCCTTCCCCGGCCCTCCGGCAGGACACGGGACCAGTCAATTGAAAATCGGTACGCCTTCAGCCCGATCTCTTTCATAATCCGGACATCCTCGCGGAAACGGTGATAATGATCACAGGCTATATCTCCATTGTGACCTCCGAATACTCTGCCCGGCTCTTTTGTATACACATCCCAGATATGCATTCCTTTCCCCGTTCCGGCGGCCCCTCCTTCAATCTGATAAGAACTGGTTGCCGCTCCCCATACAAAATTTTCTGGGAATCCCATTTTCCCACACCTCCTGTCTTTCCGCTGTTTATTTGTATTATAGACTCCTGCTCAAAGCTTCGTCAATTAAAAGAACCTGCAGAATCCTGCAGGTTCTCTGATCGGTTTCCTTGTTTACATCCGTAGCAGATTGCCCCCAATTGCACAGTCAGATCATTGATTGCCATACTTACCAGCTTCAGATCAATGCCGTCCCTGTCTGCTCCGTCTGAGCCCCAGCGTCACTCCCGCTGTTCCCAGTGCCGCAGCCATCATGACAATAGCTGCTGTCACCGGTGTGTGATCTCCAGTCTGTACATCGCCTCCCTGTTTCACAGTTGTCTCTGCATCCAGGCTGTTTGTAATCGTATATCCGGATGAAGCGTCTCCTTTATAAACAACTGAATATTCCGCTTTATCAAAGACGACTTTCCCTCCATCCTCGCCAACTTCCTTCACTGTATAGACGATCTTTTTCCCGTCGGTATTTCCTCCGGAATACTCGTCGAGACCGTTCCAAAGATATCTCCAGCTATTCTCTTCATTCAGCTCGATCGCTTTTCCTGCTGCCTTTCCATCCGCATAGAGTTGTACCAGAATACTCTCCGGACGCATTCCATCCTTATCACCGGAATCCTTCCATACCTTTGCCACACTCACAGATGTTATCCCCGGCTTTCGGTATGTGTTTGTCACATCATAACCTGTTACTTCACTCTCATAGCCGCTCACCGCATCTTCGCTGATCGTATACACGATCTCTTCTCCGGCCGCTCCTTCCCGGTACTTCGGAAGCCCAGTAAAGTTCCAGCTCCAGTCGTCTTCCGCTGTTACTTCCCTGCTCTCGATTTTCTCATTGTCTGCGTACAGACGGATCGTAATGGATTTTGGTCTCTCGCTCTCATTGCCTTCGTCGTTCCAGGTCTTGCTTCCCGAGATATCCACAGTTTCCGGCGTGTAACTGTTTGTCACAGTATACCCATTCTCGTTCTCCGTATCTTCGCCATATGTCACAGTATACTCTGTCCCGTCAAATGTTACAGTTCCCTTATCTTCTCCAACTTCCTTCACTGTGTACTCAATCGGATTTCCCTCGCTGTCGTTTTTCTCCAGATTCGTCCATGTGTACTTCCAGCCGTTGGCGCTGCTGAGTGCAACTGCCTCCCCGGACTCCTCTCCGTCCGCATAGAGCTGTACCTCGATGCTCTCCGGACGTTTTCCGTCCTGATTCTCCGCGTCGTTCCAGATCTTCCTCACACTCACAGACGTCTTATCCGGCTGCTGATACGTGTTCGTTATATCATAACCGTCTACTACTGCCACATATCCGCTCACCGCATCCTCGCTGATCGTATACACGATCTTTTCTCCGACCGATCCTGCACAGTACTTCGGAAGCCCGGTGAAACTCCACTTCCATCCGTCTGCCGCGGTCACAATCTTGCTTGCGACAGGCTTTTCTCCACCATCCGCGTACAGATTGATCGTGATTGACTCCGGTCTCTCACTCTCATAGCCCTCGTCGTTCCAAGTCTTACTTCCCGAGATATCCACAGTTTCCGGAGTGTAACTGTTTGTCAAAGTAGTTACTCTGCCTTCCGTCGTATTTCCTGTCAATGTGTATCCCGCCGGAAGACCTTTTTCACTCTCTTCCCACGCATATGTATTTTCCTTTCCGTTCGTGTATCGGTCGAGGTTATCCACACTTGCAGTCCACTTGTTTGCCTCGCTCAGGGTAACCGTTGTCACCTTAGTGTTCCCATTCATCAGGTGCACTTCAATGCTCTCCGGACGTTTCCCGTCGCGATTTTCTGCGTCATTCCAGACTTTTGTCACTGTCGCGCTTACTTTCTCCGGAGTATGGCTGTTCGTAATCGTATGCCAATTCTCGTTCTCCGTATCTTCGCCATATATCACAGTATACTCTGTTCCGTCAAATGTTACGGTTCCCTTATCTTCTCCAACTTCCTCCACAGTGTACTCGATCGGAGTCCCCTCACTGTCATTTTTCTCCAGATTTGTCCATATGTACTTCCAGCCGTTGGCGCTGCTGAGTGGAACTGCCTCCCCGAACTCCTCTCCATCCGCATAGAGCTGTACCTGGATGCTCTCCGGACGTTTTCCGTCCTGATTCTCCGCGTCGTTCCAGATCTTCCTCACACTCACAGACGTCTTATCCGGCTGCTGATACGTGTTCGTTATATCATAACCGTCTACTACTGCCACATATCCGCTCACCGCATCCTCGCTGATCGTATACACGATCTTTTCTCCGACCGATCCTGCACAGTACTTCGGAAGCCCGGTGAAACTCCACTTCCATCCGTCTGCCGCGGTCACAATCTTGCTTGCGACAGGCTTTTCTCCACCATCCGCGTACAGATTGATCGTGATTGACTCCGGTCTCTCACTCTCATAGCCCTCGTCGTTCCAAGTCTTACTTCCCGAGATATCCACAGTTTCCGGAGTGTAACTGTTTGTCAAAGTAGTTACTCTGCCTTCCGTCGTATTTCCTGTCAATGTGTATCCCGCCGGAAGACCTTTTTCACTCTCTTCCCACGCATATGTATTTTCCTTTCCGTTCGTGTATCGGTCGAGGTTATCCACACTTGCAGTCCACTTGTTTGCCTCGCTCAGTATAACCGTTGTCACCTTAGTGTTCCCGTTCACCAGGTCCACTTCAATGCTCTCCGGACGTTTCCCGTCACGATTTTCCGCGTCATTCCAGACTTTTGTCACTGTCGCGCTTACTTTCTCCGGTGTATGGCTGTTCGTAATCGCATATCCCTCTGACTCATTTCCAGTGTATTCCACCTGATATGTCATGCCATTGAAGGTAATCTTGCCATCCGTTTCTCCAACTTCCTTTACTGTGTATTTAATCGGAGTTCCCTCGCTGTCATTCTTCGCCAGATTGCTCCAATTGTACTTCCACCCATTTGCAGCGCTTAAAACAGCGGCCTCTCCGATTGCCACGTCATTCGCCAGAAGCTGTACCTGGACGCTGGCCGGTCTGATTATCCCTACTGCCAACGCCGAATCCCACTTTTTCTCCACATTAATACTGGTCGTATCTCCGGCCGCATTCGTAAAGACAAGCTCCTCAACACCCCAGTCAACCGTATTTCCCGCGTCGTCCTTCGTCTGGCGGAATTCTGAAGATACATGCAGACGCACTGTACCACTTTCATCCCGGATCTGCTCCACCGTAACTGTGATTTTATATTCCGCCTGTGAATAGGATATTGTCTCGTCACTTCCCACCGCTTCATTTACAGTATATATATATGTTCCCGGCGTACCGAATCCGGAGAGCAGGAACTCTCCGCTCTGCACCTCTTTTGTCAAAGTAATCTCGTCACTTACTACAGCCGGCGAATTTCCTTCCGGTGTGATCTGAATCTGAAATCCGTCCGTATCCGTCCACTCCCGCCCTGTCAGTGTCTTGGATACCGGTATCCTGACCTGACCGTTCGTAACGCGGATCGTTGTATTTGGCTGTATCACAACAGCATTATCCGGACAGGGCACTTCGCCTTCTTCGATTTCACCACCGTAATTATCCAGCCAGATTGTAATTTCAATTGGATTTTCATTCACATCTTCGTATCCATCCGGAGCTTCGGTTTCTTCCAGAATATACGCCCGATGCCTCCACAGCGACCATCCATTTCCTGCTTCATCTGATACCACATGAATAATGCCGTCCTCACCGGTCGTAAATGTTGCGTCTTCTACTACATCCTGGCCTTTTTTATTGCCTGATGTATATTTAAGCGGAACTTTCTGCCCGTTTTCCGTAGCCCAGAGTCTGAACGTCGCGCCCTTCAGCGGGTTTGTCACATCGTTCGCATCTACCTTATAAATTGTAAATCCCGTTGCCGTCGCAGTCCCCCCTCCGCTGGAAGAAATGCTGAAATTTTCATCTACAGAGTCTCCCGCAGTCTTACCCGTAATTGACACTTCATTCCGAATCACGCTCTTCCCTTCAACGCTTCCGGTAATCTGCGTCTGATATTCGATCTCTACTTTTGTGGAGTCCGGAATCTTCCATGTCAGGATGCCCGCATCATCATAGGTAAACTCCGGGGAAGCCTGTTCCACACCGTCATATTTCACGACCATGCTGTTCTGAACATACGTCATTTCGTATTCGTCTTCATCAGCCCTGAAATCGTCAACAATCTCCATGTCATTTCCATTATTTAGTTTTGCTGCCAGCGGATTGATCGTTATACTCCATGTCGCAGCATATCCGTTCCCTGCTGCCGGATGCACACTCAGAGTCTTATCCAGCGGATTGCAGTCAAACGTAACCGTCAGCTCCGTCTCTGCTTCATTCCACTTCGCAGTATTCTTCAGGAGGTCTGTCGTCAGAGACGCGGTATCTTCCTTTGCCGCAAGCTCAACCAGTTCTTTTAACGCAGCCTCGTCCTTTATTTTCAGAGAATAGCTGAAAAAATATCTGGCATAATACAGATTCCCCGATTCATTCGAAGCCAGCACTCTCGGCTTAAATTTAAATGTAACAGTACAGATATTTGTGTTACTGTCTGTTTCTGCGGTGTATGTATAGTCGTCTTTTTCCTCCGGTTCGTAATCACTTCCCCAGCTTCCGGGACTGTTTGTACCGCTTACATGTTTCGAATCCCACTGATTTAACGCCAGTTCTAAATATCTGGCGTCAAACGTATCTGTTACCGTAACATATCCGTCTTCATCCAGATCATCTTGCGTAACTCCCGCCAGCGTCACTGTGTAGAACACACGCTGATCCAGGCTTGAAGCATTAAAGTTTCCGCTTGCCGTTTTTTCAACGCTCTTATCCACAGGTGTGTAGGTCGCTGTGTCTTCCTTCTCGTTTTCTCCATCCACCTCAACACTCACTCGATTCGTAACAGCCTGTCCTGACGGCCAGTTCTCGCAGGAAGAGGTATACTCAATCGTCACTGTTTGCTCTCCGGCTGCTGCGGGCAGGCCCGGCTCCGGATTTCCATTCTCATCCCTGTTGAGCATAAACGTCAGTGTAAATGTATCTGCATCCCATGAAGACTCATTATATGACACAACATAATCCGTTCCCTGCACCAGCTCGTCATTACCAAGTCTGACTGTAATTGTCCCTGTCTGGATATCATTCCCGGAATGCGGCAGCGTATGCTTGCACAGCTCATTTGCCCCGTCACCATTGATATCAAACCAGCCGGACGGAAGTGTGTCCGTCACCACGAACTTCTCATTAAATCCCTGCTCCGGAACAGTGACCTCCACTTTCCAGTCCGCACTCTTCCCCGCTTTGTCATAATCCGGCACTGTTTTTTCCACCTGATAGTCTGCCTGTCCCGGGAGCGTGATATTCCCCGGGCTGTACGAATCATCGCCGCCTGTTGTCAGCTCATTGCCGACCGTGGATGTACCGTAGACAGGAAGATCATCTACCGCCACCTGCGTATTATACTTAATCACATATCTGACAGTCTTTCCGTCAATCTGCCCCGGAAGTGTCTGTGTCCACGAGTCATCAGCCGCATCCGGCGTCTTCCACGAAGCCGACTGAGACACTTTTTCCCATACCTCGTCTGTTATATTCTTCCCGTCCGCATCATACACTGTCACCTCAAAGCTGGCAGGATCATACTTCTGCAGCCCGGAATTCTGCAGCTTATCCGTAAAAGTAATATCTCCAGTCGCTCTCAGCTCCGGATTCACTTCAATCTCCCATGGCAGAATATAATACTCCCCATCACCTGACAGGCTTGCGTCCGTCAGGACTGTCTCATTACCGTCATAACTTTTTAAAGCATAGTCAAAAGCCCGTACCGTACTAAACTGGACGTCCACCGGATCCGGATTCTCATCCCCATCCGCTTTCGCTGTCACAGTATTCTTTACATTATCAAAGGTAATGTCATTACCTGTTAATTTGTCATAATCAACCGGCGCAGAGTAAGTGATCGTAATCGACTCCCCGTTCGTCATGTCAACCGGCTCTGTCGTAAATCCGCTTTCATTCAGCTCGTTAAATTTCACTTTCTCAGCCGCCTCATCCCTCAGACTGCCTGTAACCCGGATTGTATCCGTATCAAATGCCACCGCAGTGCCCTGAAGAACGTCTTTAATCACTACATTTTTCGAATTTCCGGTAGAGGTCACAGTCACCGTGTAATCAACTGTTCCCTTCTCTTTGTTATATACCGCCGTTTTTCCATAGTCCAGATCCGTCTCTGATGGCACCGTAATATCAATCGTATTTTCAGATCCGAAATCAATTTCACGCTCCCCGGATTCTCCAACCCATTTCAGATTCATATTGAGCGAAAACTGTGCATTACTTGCCCTTCCCAGCATCTCAAGCACGTCATCCTGCCCGGGTGACGGAGAGATCACAACGGTATGATTCCCCTCATTGGTCAACATAAACTTCACTTCACAATTGACCTGATTACCGTTATCAATTACATAAACATTGATTGTAATCACCTGACTAAATGTTCCGATCTCAAACCCTTCCGGAAGTTGATACTTCGCTCCGCTAAAATCAATCTGAGCCATCTGACGTTCTGAAAATGCAAGCTCTATCCCATAATCCGTATTGGGATATACAATATATGACCCGTTGTCATTTTTTTCCGCGTTAATATTTACACCTGTAACAAAGTCATTCAGATTCTCTGATTCTGTAGAATTAACGAGGGCAGACGCATCTTCCTCTTCCTGCCCGGTTCCATCCTCGACTGCAATCCTGTTTTCTTCCGCCTCCTCAGCCATTGCATATGACGGCATCATTCCAAGTATCAACAGCAATGCCATAGCCGAACAGATCACTCTTTTTAACGTTTTTTTCATATAATTCATATTTCTCCTTCTCCCTATATCTATGAAAAACACGGCCGGCTCCCCCCAGCTGCCTGCGCAGAGATCCTGTCCCATGATAAAATCGGCTTCATTTCCCCTCTCAACCTGCAGAGGGAACACTGCCCGCAGAAAAATTTTCCCTGCGGGCCGGTGACTTATCTTTTGATATTACATTCATTTTCATTCGTGATATTCTGTTTTTTATTCCTTCACACTTCCGACCGCCACTCCCTGCACGATCTGTCTGGATAGAATCAGATACACAACAATTACCGGAAAGATCGAAAATGCAATTGCCATATAAACCTGCCCCATATCGAACTTGAGCCAGTCCGCCGCCCTGAGCTGCGCGATCAGGATCGGCAGAGTCTTCTTGCTGTCATCGTGCAGAATGAGCGCCGGGGTAAAGTAATTGTTCCAACTGCTTACAAAAGTGAAAATTGCCTGCACTGCAATCGCCGGTTTCATAAGCGGAAGAACGATATGGTTAAATGTTCGGAACTCCCCTGACCCATCGATTCTCGCCGCCTCGATCAGCGCCAGCGGAAGCGTGCTTTCCATATACTGTTTCATATAGAAAAAAGTAACGGGCGCCGCGATCGTCGTGCACACCAGCGGGATGAATGAATCCTCAAGGCCCATACCTGACACAAGCTGTACAAACCCGAGCGCGGTCACCTGGGTCGGAATCATCATCACCATCAGGATAAAAGGATAGATATACTTTTTCAGCTTAAACTCATACGCGTGAATCGCATAAGCTGTCATCGTCGAAAAATATACACTGAGCACCGCGCTTGATACAGCAACGACCAGACTGTTGAACATACCGCGCACAATCGGAAGCGTGCCGTTTATCAGGTTATTCCAGTTGTCAAAAGCATGAGTGCTTGGCAGCAGAGTGAATCCGGCCTGCAGTTCTCCGTTTGACCTCGTCGCATTGATAAACAGTATATAGAACCAGAACAGGCAGAAAAAGCTGATGATGATAAGCACTATGTACGCCACTGTCCTTCTTGCATGGATTCCCAGTCCTTTCTTTATCCCTCTGTTTCTCTCTCCGCTCATACTCCTACCCCTTTCTCTTGTCGTTCCCGCTCACCTTGAATACAATGAGGCTCAGAATTCCTGTCATAATGAACAGAATAACTGACAGAGCGCCGGCCATGCCGTAGTTCTTGCTGAACAGGTGCTTATTAAGGAACATAATCAGAGTCATGGTAGATCTCATAGGATCTCCGGTTCCATTTGTAAGGATCTGCGGCACGTCAAAGAGCTGCAGCCCTCCGATCAGAGACGTGATAATCACGTAAATCAGGATCGGTCTCAAAAGGGGAAGCGTAATCCGGTAAAATACCTGGGTGGACGTTGCCCCGTCCACTTCGGCCGCCTCAAAAAGATTTGTATCAATTCCCATCATTCCTGCCATGAGAAGGATCGTCGTATTTCCGAACCACATCAGGCAGTTCATAAGAGCGATCAACCCTCTCGCACTTCCCGTATTCGAGAGGAATTTATACGGTGTATCGATAAACCCGATCTGCATCAACAGCGAATTGATGGGGCCTCCGTCCGAAAACAGAGTAAAGAACAGCATCGCGAAGGCCGACGCCATAATCAGGTTCGGCAGATAGATCACGGTCTTAAAGAACCTTGATCCTTTCAGTCTCAGACGCGTATCTGAAAACCAGGCACCCAGCAGAAGCGAGAGAATGATCTGGGGAACGAAACACATCACCCACATCACCATTGTATTTTTCGCATAAATCCAGATATCTCCACCTTCAAAGAGCTTCCTGTAGTTTTCAAGTCCCACGAACGTCGGGCCGATCTGGGTCAGTCCTGACATATAATTCTCAAAAAAACTGTTGTAAATCGTACTTACCAGCGGTATGAGCTGGAATATCACATATGCCAGTGTAAATGGAATGAGGAAAATGTACCCCCACTTATTATAACCGGTCACCCTGCTTCTCTTTTTCTTCATCTGCTTTTCCCTCCGTTCCGGGAACACACAAGCCGCGTCCGCCTGCCTTGCGGCACGGCAGGCGCGGCTGTAATTACCTGCTTCTACGCTTATCGAATTTCCGACTTTATCAGTATGTCAGTTCCGGATACTTCTCTACCACTGCCTTATAGAATAAATCGAGTGCTTCGTCCATCGTCGCATTTCCTTCGAAATAGTTCTTCATCGCATTCTGGAACTCTTCATTACAGCCCTGGTCATACGCCGACAGGTTGCTCAGATCGAGATCCTCAACTCCTGCGCAGTATATTGCCAGCGGGTTCTGTCCGCCGAGGATTGCACTTGAATATCCTGTATCCTCTGCCATTGCATTCATAACATCCTGGTTGTTCACAAAATCATCGTCATCTACTACGATCTCTTTCATCACATCGTCATCTGTTGTCATCGTCAGCATGATATCCTTGATCAGATCGGCATTGTCAGTACCCTCTGCCGCACAGATCCATGTACCGCCCCAGAAGAATCCCTGCGGGCCTTCTGTTGCGCCCCAGCCGCCCTGGTTTCCGATACTTCCTTCTGTATCAGCAGCCATAGAGAAGTTTACAAGCCATGCCGGTCCAAAGTAGCAGAATACTTTGCCTTCCGGATAGAATCCAGCGCTCCAGTCGTCGCTCCAGAGTTCGTGTGTTCCGGTCTCTCCTGCGTCAACCAGTTCCTTTGAATCCTCTACCCACTTCATGATATTGTCGTCAATGTTAATCTTGCCGTCAACAACCCACGGTGAAGACACGTTGTTTGAGTATACGCGGTAGGAGTCGTTAACTGTTGACATAATCTTGTATCCGGCTGCATTCATTGTATCTGCTGTCTGTTTAAATGTATCCCAGTCTTTTACATATTCCTGAACCGCTGCAGGATCATCTGTTCCCAGAACCTCTTTTGCCGCTTCTCTGTTATAGAAGAGAACTCCCGGGCATCCCTGCCATGACAGCCCCTTTAATACTCCCTCAGAATCTGTAACCACATCCTTCGTATACTGATACTGTTTTGACAGATCTGAGTCCGTAATTCCAAGATCCTCGACCGCCATTGTGTAGTCACTGTCTACATATTTCAATGCATAATCCGCTTCTATAAGGAACATATCGATCTTGTCATCCGCAGCCGCGTCTTCCTGTTTCAGGAGAGTTGCGTCCAGATTATTCTGGTATGCGTTGTCATCATTTGGAGTGATATTCCATTTTACAGTAACGTCTCCGATCTTTCCGGTAGTAGCGTCCGTCTCTTCGTAGTCTGCATAGTGGTCTGTGATCCTTGTTTTAAACTCTTCATTCCAGCAGTAGATGTTAAGCACTTTCCCGGATTCTTCCGAGCTTTCTTCTGCTCCGCTGCCGTCTGCTTCATTCCCGCTGTCTGTTCCGCTGTCAGAACTTCCGCAGCCTGCAAGCATGGTTACTGCCATTGCCCCACATAATAAAGCGCTTACCAGTTTCTTTTTCATAGATGAACCCTCCTTTAGATTTGATTAATTGTTCTTGGGGATAACTTACCTACAGACTGTCCTTTCAGCAGCTCCCCCTCTATAACAACTCTCTCCACAAGAGCCGTTTTCGGTGATTCAATCGACTGAATCAGTCGCCGGGCGGCTTCTCTTCCGATCCGCTCCGTGTCCTGCCTGATCGTCGTCAGTTTCGGATGCAGCAACTGAGACATCCGTATTCCGTCGTAGCCGGCAATTGAGATATCATCCGGGATCTGCATCCCTCTCTCCGCGATTACATTCCGTCCGCCGATCAGAGCCATATCATCCGGATAAATAATACAGGTCGGAGGCACTTTCATATCAAGAAGAGATTCTGTTTCTTTCTCCGCATCCTTCGTTTCAACGAATCTTGCCTCTCTTACATACTCTTCAGGAATCTCAAGTCCCAGCTCTTCCGCCGTCCGGTAGAACGCTGCAAGACGGTCCCTGGTTACATAAGAATTGCTCTGCCCATGGATGAATGCAATCCTTCGGTGTCCCTGGCTGTAAATATATTTCACCAGTTCCTCCATCCCCTTTATGTTATTTGATAAAACCGCTGTACAATTCTGGTGTATGTAATCCACTGTCACGGCAGGGATATCGCTCTGCAGCAGCTCCTGTACCTGCGGCGCTTCATAATCGTCACAGCACACTACTGCGATCCCATCAAAATTTCTGTACCTCACGTGGTCCAGATAGCTCATCCCGCTGTCTTCATAAGAAGTATTAATAAACGTAAGGTCATAACGCTGCTCTTCAACCTGTCTTTTCAGTCCGTTAAGCACTCCGGAAAAATATTCATGCGCAAATCCGCTTCCGGCTTCCTCCTCAAACAGTACTCCTATATTATAAGAACGGTTTGTTTTCAATGCTCTTGCCGCGACATTGGGAACATATCCCAGTTCCTTCGCTGCCTGCCTGATCCGGTTCTTTGTCTCCTCCCCGATATCGCCGCGGTCGCTCAATGCTTTACTCACCGTTGCAACGGATACCCCGCACCGCTCTGCTATCATTTTCATCGAAACCATTGTTGTTTCTCCCTTCTGTCTGTATCTGATACACAAACAGGCTGTCTTGCATTTGTGTTTGTGTTTCTTAATCGTTTTCGTAATTTTAATATAACCTCTTTTCCCGGAGCGCGCAATAGTTTTTTCACATTTCTGTTATTTTACCTAAATTTAAGTCATATTTTTTGTGCACTTTTACATAATTTCAGAATAACTCTATATTTTTCGATCATTTTTTCATTTTAACTTATTCGTTTTCATATTTTTATTGCATTTTAAAACTTTCTAATATATAATTTCTGTATAAAACACGTAACTTAAACGTATTCGTAACTCATTCACACAGAAACCGGTCAATTTCAACAAATGGAGGTTGCCCTATGAAATATGGATATTTTGACGATGAAAGAAAAGAGTACGTGATCACTTCTCCGAAAACACCGCTTCCATGGATCAACTACCTTGGCTCTGAGAACTTTTTCTCTCTGGTTTCAAACACATGCGGAGGCTACAGCTTCTACAAAGATGCCAAGCTTCTCCGCATCACCCGATACCGTTATAACAATATTCCCTTTGACAATAACGGTCACTATTATTACATAAAGGATGGGGATACTGTATGGAATCCGGGGTGGATGCCGTCAAAAACACAGCCCGATTCATACCGATGCCGACACGGCCTCGGCTATTCTGTATTTGAGGCTCAAAAAGATTCCGTTTCTGCAGAACTGACTGCGTTTGTTCCTCTCGGGGAAAACTGCGAAGTCAATAAGCTGACCCTTACTAACACCGGGTATAAAACAAAAAACCTCTCCCTCTTCTCCTATGTAGAGTTCTGTCTCTGGAACGCCATGGACGACATGACCAATTTCCAGCGAAATTATTCTACAGGAGAAGTCGAGGTCCACGGTTCCGCCATATTCCATAAGACCGAATACAGAGAGCGGAGAAACCACTTTGCCTTTTACTCTGTCAATGCTCCGATCGACGGGTATGATACCGATCAGGGATCGTTTCTGGGAGCTTACGGGGACAACTCCGCTCCCGAATGTGTCATGAAAGGGGAATCGTCCAACTCCAAAGCAAGCGGCTGGTCCCCCATTGGCTCTCACCATCTCCGGGTTTCTCTGGCGCCTGGAGAGTCCGTCTCCTACATATTCCTTCTCGGATATATCGAGAATGCGCCGGAAGAAAAATGGGAAGGGCGGCCTGAGCTTGGACGGATCAACCGTAAGAAAGCCGACGAGATGATACACCGTTTCTATACCTCCGAAAAAGCAGACCGGGCTCTGGATGCACTGAAAAAATACTGGACAGAACTTCTGTCCCGTTTCTCGGTTTCCTCCGGTGAAGAAAAACTGGACAGAATGGTTAATATCTGGCATCAGTATCAGTGTATGGTCACATTTAATATGAGCCGTTCTGCCTCCTACTTTGAGTCCGGTATCGGCCGCGGCATGGGATTCCGCGATTCCTGCCAGGATCTGCTCGGCTTCGTTCATCTGATCCCGGACCGCGCCCGCGAGCGCCTGATTGATATCGCATCCACTCAGTTTGAGGACGGAAGTGCATACCACCAGTATCAGCCGTTGACCAAAAAAGGCAACTCCGATATCGGAAGCGGCTTCAATGATGATCCACTCTGGCTCATTGCAGGTACCGCCGCATATCTCAAAGAAACGGGAGATTACTCGATCCTTGACGTCAGCACTCCCTTTGACAGCAGCGCCTCAAATACCGCCCCGTTTATGGAACATCTTCGCCGTTCGTTCCACTATACTGTCGACCATCTGGGGCCCCGCGGCCTGCCTCTGATTGGCCGCGCAGACTGGAATGACTGTCTGAATCTGAACTGTTTCTCCGAGGAACCGGGGGAATCCTTCCAGACAGCAGGTCCCTCCGAGGGGCCCAACGCAGAATCCGTATTTATCGCCGGCATGTTCGTCCTCTATGGAAAAGATTACGCGGAAATCTGCCGGCATCAGGGAATGGATGAAGAAGCCGACTTTGCAGAAAAGGCTGTACACGATATGGAACAGACTGTGCTTTCTTCCGGATGGGACGGCGAATGGTATCTGCGTGCTTATGATCATTTCGGAAACAAAGTAGGTTCCCGCGAATGCGATGAGGGGAAAATCTTCATCGAACCACAGGGATTCTGCGCGATGGCAGGAATCGGTCTCGAGGAAGGCTGCTGCCTGAAGGCTCTGAATTCCGTCAAAAAATATCTGGACACAAAGTACGGGATTGTCCTTCTCCAGCCGCCCTACAGGCGCTACCACTCGGAACTGGGCGAAATATCTTCCTATCCGCCGGGATACAAAGAAAACGCAGGAATTTTCTGCCACAATAATCCCTGGATCTCCATAGCAGAGACCGTATCCGGACGCGGAGACCGCGCGTGGGAAGTATACACCCGGACATGTCCCGCATACATCGAGGACATCAGCGAGATACACCGTACAGAGCCATATGTCTACTCCCAGATGATCGCCGGACGGGACGCCCCGAATTTCGGCGAGGCCAAAAACAGCTGGCTGACCGGAACCGCTGCATGGACCTTTGTAAACGTATCCCAGTACATACTCGGTGTTCGTCCGGATTACGACGGGCTCTGTATTGATCCCTGTATTCCGCGGGATCTGAGCGAGTTTAAGGTCACAAGATTATTCCGCGGCGTGCATTGCCATATTACAGTAAAAAATCCGGAGCACAAAGAAAAAGGACTCCATTCCCTGACTGTAAACGGGAAAAAAATCAGTGGGAATAAAGTTCCTATTGCAGGGAACGAAAAAGAATTGTATATAGAAGCCGTTATGGGGTAGGCTGCAGCTATTTAGTGCACTAACATTTTCCGTTAGATCACGTCCGGAAGCGGGCGGATGGTTTGGATAAACGTATTCTGTGAAAGGAGACAGCCGTTCGATATTCCGTTCCGGAATCCGGAAAATCT
>JAHZHF010000149.1 GCA_019420405.1 Clostridiales bacterium | reverse complement strand
CCCAGAAAGTATACTCAAACCGTCCGCTCCGCTTCCTGCGCATTCCCAGACGGAAGTGTTACTGACTAAACAGGCTGACAAACGCAGTAATGGCGCGGCTGAGGGCCTTTCGACTACAGAAGCCTTCCGGCCGCGCCTGTTGCTTTTGGCAGCTATATATTCATTGACTTCCGGCTTGTAAAGCCCAGAAAACAGCCCTATTTCGAGAAAAATTCTGCGGGGATGGAGGACGGCGATGGGCGCCTTCGGAAGGGGATTAGTGAAACTTAAAGTACCGGATAGGGATGTTAGGGCAGGCGGGGCGCTTGTCTGAGCGTCAGCGAGTTAAGCCCCGACTGTCCTTGCCTTTAATTCGTATCCGGTACTTTGTAGTTTTTCTTATTCCCTGGAGCGAAGCCCGGAGTCGTCCTCCATCCCTGCAGAATACGTCTCAGAGTATCCCCTGTTTTCGGACGTTTTGAATTCGGAAGTTAGTGAACTTTATAGCTGCATTACGATTATATTATACCTCAAAACTGCAGCGGATTATACAGCCAGACATACCATTTGACAAAAGATTGTTAAAAAATAGACATTAAGATATACAGATTAAACGAAAAATCGTCGAAAAAAATGTCATTTTCCTGTGAAATCATTCTAAAAATTAAGATTCTGTCAATAAAACCCAAAAAACCAGTGGAAAAATGAATAAAAAAGCGGGCAGCATTGTACGAAAAAAAGGACAAAATGAAATAAAATTTTGGATTATGGATTGAAACGCTCTGACGGGTGAAAAATATTGACAAAAAAATAACCGGGGCGTAATATTACTACAGCTTTGAAAGACAGGATACTTATCCGGTCAGAAGATGTATAAAAAGGCGTGTAAAAACGTCATGGAAAGACCTGTCATAAGAAGCGTGGATAGATTCAAGGTTGAGGGGTTCAATGAGGAACAGCTCCTTTTTTTGTACCCAAAATCACCGGCTGAGTCATATTCCGAAAAATGGAAGAACCAGGTCCTGTATCACCTGGATCTTGCAAGAAAAGGAGGGAGCAATACGGGAGATTTGACAGAAAGACTGATGGAAGAACTGAACTGCGAGACAGTCTTTACGCTTCCGGTTCTGGGCGGTATCTCAGAGTCAGTTGTTGTCACGTGGATCATTATGGCAGTGCTCGTCATAGCGTCCATTATCCTGACAAGGAATCTGAGAGTGGAAAACCCGGGAAAAGTGCAGATTGCACTGGAAACCGCGATTGGCTGGGCGCAGGATTTCTTTGAGGGGATTATCGGGAAAGAAAACCGAAAATACACCCCGTATCTGATCACAGTGATTCTCTACCTGGCCGCGGCGAATACGATCGCGCCGCTGTGTGGGTTCAAGCCGCCGACAAAAGATTTGAATGTGACGGCAGGGCTGGCGATTATGAGCATGTTTGTGATCGAATTTTCCGGTATCCGCAAAAACGGACTGAAACATTGGGTGAAGCATTTTGCCCAGCCGGTTCCGATCGTAGCGCCGATCATGGTGCTGGAGATCGTGATCCGGCCGCTGTCCTTGTGTATGCGGCTTTTCGGAAATATGCTGGCCGGGTTTGTGGTTCTGGAGCTTTTGAAATGCTTTGTGCCACTGATCATTCCGATCCCGGTGAGTTTCTATTTTGACATCTTCGACGGATTGCTGCAGGCGTATGTATTTGTTTTCCTGACGGCGATCTTTATGACAGAGGAGATGGAGTAAACTACAAGACGATTACGAGGAAGAAAAGGAGATTAAAACTATGGAAGCAATTATAGCAATCGGAGCAGCAGTCGCTGTATTAACAGGTATTGGAGCAGGAGTTGGAATCGGTATTGCGACAGGAAAGGCTACAGAGGCGATCGCAAGACAGCCGGAGGCAGAGGGTAAGATCTTTAAGAATCTGATCCTTGGCTGTGCACTGGCGGAGGCAACAGCAATCTACGGATTCATCATCGGACTTTTGATCATCCTGCTTCTGTAATCAACAATTGTGTAACAGCTGAACTGTTATAAAAAAGAGGGATACAGAAAAGACCAGGAAAAAGACGGGGTGACAAGATGATCAAATTAGATATGGGGATTGTCTATACCATAATAAATCTTATTGTCCTTTATCTCCTGCTGCGACATTTTCTCATCGGGCCTGTGACTCAGGTTATGGAGAAGAGAAAACAGATCATTGAGGATGGATTTAAGAATGCGCAGAAAGCGCAGGATGATGCCCTCCGCATGAAGCAGGAATATGAAGACGCCTTAAGCGGCGCGAAGCAGGAGTCCGTGCAGATCGTAGAGAATGCAAGGAAGAGTGCAAAGTCGGAATATGACCGCATTGTTGGCGAGGCCGGAGAGAAGGCGGGAAGTATCATTGAGTCTGCGAAGGAGACCGTGCGCGTTGAGCGCGAGCGGACGATGAAAGAGATGCAGTCCGAGATCGCAGGACTTGCCATGGCATCTGCAAGAAAGATCATTGGCGGCGGTGCAGATTACGGAATTGGCGCGGAGAGCAGAAACAGTGCGGACGCCGGGAGCGGCCGGGAGCTGTACGACCGTTTCCTGAGCGAGATGTCGGGAGACGCAGGTGAGGGCAGTGAAGATGAAGACAGGAAATAAGATCCGGTGTTCTTCACCGGCAATAACATATGGAAGCGTTTTGTACGGTATGGATGTTCCGGAGGAAGCGGTTGCGAAAACGCGTGAAATCTTTGCGGAAGTGCCGCAGCTTCGCGAGATTTTTATTAATCCCACGATTCCGGTGAAGAAGAAGTATACTGTGATTGACAGAGTGTTTCCGGATAAGATGAGGAATTTCTTAAAGACTGCGTGCAGATACCAGCGCATGGATCTGCTTGAGGAGATTTTTGCGGCATATGACAGATGCGCGGACGAAGAGGAGCAGGTGATCCGGGGAGAACTGTACTGCGTGATACCGCCGGAGGAAGAGCAGAAAAAAGGAATGGAGAAATTCCTGTGTGAAAAATATAATGCACGGAAAGCGCATATAGAAGTGCGGCAGGACGCTTCTGTGCTCGGCGGCTTTATCCTTCGTGTTGGAAGCGATGAGTATGACTGGAGTGTGAAAGGCCGCCTTGACAGGCTTGCTCGGTCTCTGGGAGCCGCAAATATCTAAAAAATGTAACAGTTGCAAATCTGGAGGTGAACAAGGTGAGTTCAATCAATTCAGACGAGATTATTTCGATTCTGCGAGAGGAGATCGAGAATTTCGATATGATGAGCAGGGACAGTGAAGTCGGAACTGTCGTTGCAGTGGGCGACGGGATCGCCACGATCTATGGGATCGACCACGCCATGTACGGGGAAATCGTTACATTCGAGACGGGACTTAAGGGTATGGTGCAGGATATCAGGAAAGATGAGATCGGCTGTATCCTGTTCGGAAGCGATACGGAGATCCGTGAAGGGACGAAGGTTTCCCGTACCGGGAAGAAAGCCGGAGTTCCGGTGGGAGATGCATATATAGGAAGAGTTGTAAACGCGCTGGGAGAAGCGATCGACGGAAGAGGAGAGATTGAGGCGGAGGATTACTGCCCGGTCGAGAGAGAGGCGCCGGGAATCATTGACAGAAAGTCGGTCAGTGTTCCGATGGAGACAGGTATTCTGTCCATCGACGCCATGTTCCCCATCGGCCGCGGCCAGAGGGAGCTGATCATCGGCGACCGTCAGACAGGAAAGACGTCGATCGCCATGGATACGATCCTGAATCAGAAGGGGAAGGACGTGATCTGCATCTATGTGGCAATCGGGCAGAAAGCATCGACTGTGGCAAAGGTGGTTAATACACTGAAAACCCACGGGGCCATGGAATATACAATTGTCGTGTCATCAACGGCCAGCGACTGTGCGCCGCTGCAGTACGTTGCGCCATATGCAGGAACCGCGATGGCAGAGTATTTCATGTATCAGGGGAAGGATGTGCTGATTGTCTATGACGATCTTTCCAAACAGGCGGTGGCATACCGTGCACTTGCCCTTTTACTGGGACGTTCCCCGGGACGTGAGGCGTATCCGGGAGACGTATTCTACCTGCATTCAAGGCTGCTGGAGAGATCCAGCCGATTAAGTGATAAGCTGGGAGGAGGCTCGATTACAGCTCTGCCGGTCATTGAGACTCAGGCAGGCGATGTATCTGCTTATATCCCAACCAACGTGATTTCTATCACAGACGGCCAGATCTTCCTGGAGAGCGGACTGTTCGCATCGGGAATGCGCCCCGCAGTCAACGTGGGACTTTCAGTATCCCGTGTGGGCGGCGCGGCTCAGACAAAGGCGATGAAGAAAGCGTCCGGAAGTATCCGTATCGATCTGGCACAATACAGGGAGATGGAAGTATTTACTCAGTTCAGCTCAGATCTCGACGCTTCAACAAAGGAACAGCTCGAGTACGGAAGCGGTCTGATGGAGCTTTTGAAACAGCCTCTGTATCATCCGCTTTCGCTGCATGAGAAGGTGATTACCCTCTGTGTGGCTACGCATAAGGTGATGCTTGGGATTGGCAGGAAAGAGATTAAAAAATTCCAGATGGATATGCTGACGTATTTCGATGCGTCCCATCCGGAGATCGGTCAGGAGATCGAGGAGAAGAAGGTACTGTCGGAAGAACTGATTGAGAAGATCGTGAAAACGGCAGAGGAATTCAAGAAGAGCAGGTGAGAATATGGCGAATATCAGAGAGATACAGAGCCGGATCAACAGTGTAAAGGATACGATGAAGATCACCAACGCCATGTATATGATCTCCTCCTCAAAACTGACGCAGGCGAAAAAGAAACTGGCGGATACAGAGCCGTATTTTTATGCTCTCCAGGGAGAAATTTCGAGAATCCTGCGGCATCTGCCGGAACTTACGCATCCGTTTTTTGATCAGAGGGAGAAAATCCCGGAAGAAGAGCGGAAGATAGGAAGTATCGTGATTACCGCAGATAAAGGTCTTGCCGGGGCGTACAATCACAATGTAGTGAAGCTGGAAGAGGAGATCCTTGCAAGGCCGGGAGTTCATAAGCTGTATATCGTAGGAGAGCTGGGCCGCCATTATTTTGCAAAGCGGAATGTGGAGATAGACACGCACTTTCAGTATACGGTTCAGAAACCGACGATGCACCGTGCCCGTGATATCTCGGGAGTGCTGCTTGACCAGTTTATGGCAGGGGAACTGGACGAGATCTATGTGGTCTATACGAGAATGGAGAATTCGGTTCAGTCTAACGCTGAGGTGATGAAGCTCCTTCCTCTGGAGCGGAGTTCTTTTAATGAGATGAAGATGCCGCTCAACATGTACCGGGAGGCGATCGAGCTGTATCCGTCTGTGGAGGCGGTGCTGGATAGTATCGTGCCAAACTATGTAACAGGAATGATCTACGGCAGTCTGGTGGAGGCTTACGCCAGTGAGCACAACGCCCGGATGATGGCCATGAAATCTGCGACGGACAGCGCCGAAAGCCTGATCCACGACCTGTCCATCGTCTATAACCGGGCGAGACAGGCGGCGATTACACAGGAAATTACAGAAGTGTGCGCGGGGGCAAGGGCGCAGAAGAAATAGAATGCAGAGGAGACGGATTATGAATAAAGGAAGAATCATACAGGTTATGGGGCCTGTTGTTGACGTGGTATTTGAAAACGGTGACCTTCCCTTTATCAAAGACGCGCTGGAAGTTGAGAACAACGGAAAAAAATGCATCATGGAAGTGGCGCAGCATCTGGGAAATAACGAAGTGCGCTGTCTGATGCTCTCAGCCAGCGAGGGACTTCACCGCGATATGGAAGTGACGGCGACGGGCGCGGGAATCAAGGTGCCTGTCGGGGAAAAAACGCTGGGGAGACTGTTCAATGTACTCGGCGAGACGATTGACGATGGAGAGCGCATTGACGACGGAGAGAAGTGGGTGATCCACAGAACTCCGCCGACATTTGAAGAACAGAGCCCGGTGGTGGAGATTCTGGAGACGGGAATCAAGGTAATCGATCTTCTGGCTCCCTATGCAAAGGGCGGAAAAATCGGTCTGTTCGGCGGAGCCGGCGTCGGTAAAACCGTGTTGATCCAGGAGCTGATCAGAAACATCGCCACAGAGCACGGCGGATACTCGATCTTTACCGGAGTAGGAGAGCGTTCCCGTGAGGGAAATGACCTGTGGAGTGAGATGAAGGAGTCCGGAGTACTGGAGAAGACGGCTCTGGTGTTCGGACAGATGAATGAGCCGCCCGGAGCACGTATGCGTGTGGCGGAGACAGGACTTACGATGGCGGAATATTTCCGTGATGAGGAGCACAGAAACGTCCTCCTCTTTATCGACAATATCTTCCGTTTCACACAGGCAGGATCTGAGGTATCTGCACTTCTCGGGCGTATGCCGTCGGCAGTAGGATATCAGCCTACGCTGGCGACTGAGATGGGTGAGCTGCAGGAGAGGATTGCATCCACAAAGAACGGATCAGTTACCTCTGTGCAGGCCGTTTACGTGCCGGCGGATGACCTGACAGACCCGGCTCCGGCGACTACGTTCGCCCATCTGGATGCGACAACAGTCCTTTCCAGAAAGATCGTGGAGCAGGGCATCTATCCGGCGGTAGATCCGCTGGAGTCCAGTTCACGTATCCTGGAGGCGGATGTAGTGGGCGAGGAGCACTACGAGGTGGCGAATCAGGTAATCGCAATCCTCCAGAAGTATAAAGAACTGCAGGATATCATTGCGATCCTTGGTATGGAGGAACTCTCCGACGAGGATAAGGCGACGGTTATGCGGGCGAGAAAGATTCAGAGATTCCTCTCCCAGCCGTTCTTTGTGGCGGAGACATTTACCGGAATTCCGGGGAAGTACGTTCCTCTCAAGGAGACAATCCGCGGCTTTAAGATGATCATAAACGGTGAGATGGATCAGTATCCGGAATCTGCCTTCTTTAATGTGGGAACAATCGACGATGTGATCAAAAAGGCGGAAGCTGAGAAGGCGGCGGAAGCCTGAAGGAGTGTATGCACATGGATACATTTGGTCTGAAAATTATAGCAAGTGATAAAGTGTTCTATGAGGGACGCTGCAGGAAGATGACGATTCCTGCGGCGGATGGAGAGATCGGAATCCTTCCGAATCATGAGAACATGGTAATCGCAATTACGGTTGGAATCGGACGTGTGGAGATCGAGGAGGGCAAGCCGAGGGAGGTCGCTCTCGGCAGCGGCTTTGCGGAGATTGTCAACAACCGTGTCACCCTGATTGTGGACACGGCAGAGCGCCCGGAGGATATTGATATCCGCCGCGCTGAGGAACAGAGGGAGCGGGCTCAGGAGCAGCTCCGCCAGAAACAGAGCATCCAGGAGTATTACCATACCCAGGCGTCACTGGCCAGGGCGATGAACCGGCTGAGGCTGGCGCAGGATAGGAAGTGGAATATATAAGTTCAGCTATAAAGTTCAATAACGTTTTCGTCAAAATGAGTCCGGAAGTGGAGCGGAGTTTTGACAATACATATTCTGTGCCAAGAGGACAGACGTTCGATGTTCCGTTCCGGAATCCGGAAAATCTAACAGGCCGAAGAG
>JAHZHF010000148.1 GCA_019420405.1 Clostridiales bacterium | reverse complement strand
CGGAGTTTTCATCCTGTTTGCATGGATTTTTCAGATGCATACGATCCTTTACCTGGCGGCTCAGTCTATTAATGTTCTGGCGATTGCAGCGGTTGTCGTATTTCAGCCGGAACTTCGAAGGGCGCTGGAGAAACTGGGCGAGAAAAATCTGCTCAGCAATATCACTCTCTTTGACCGCGGCAAGGAAAATGAGAGGTTTTCTGACGAGACAGCGGACAGCATCGTGACTGCATGCTATGAGATGGGAAAAGTGTGTACCGGCGCACTGATCGTAGTGGAGCAGGCGATCCGGCTGAATGAGTATGAGATGACCGGGATCGAGCTGGACTGCAAAGTGTCTTCACAGGTTCTGATCAATATATTCGAGCACAATACACCTCTTCACGACGGTGCCGTTATTATAAGAGGAGACAGGATTACGTCGGCTACGTGTTACCTGCCTCTCTCTGATAATATGTCGATCAGCAAAGATCTTGGGACGCGTCACAGGGCGGCACTTGGAATGAGCGAGGTGTGCGATGCTCTGGTGATCGTGGTGTCCGAGGAGACCGGGCTTGTCTCCGCAGCGATGGGAGGAAGCCTTGAACGTGGCTTGAAACGGGAAGAACTCAGAGAAAAGCTGAGCCAGATTCAGTATAGAAATCCTGAGCCGAAGCGGTTTGCTATACGGAAAGGATGGCGCAGAAAATGAACAGACATAAGCTGACGGAAAATCTTGGACTGAAAGTAATAGCATTTATTTTTGCGGCATTTTTGTGGCTGATCGTGGTAAATCTTGACAATCCGATCGAAGGGCAGCGCTATACCGAGATCCCGGTGACGATTGTGAATGACGACATTATCACTTCGGCCGGCGACGTATATCAGGTCGTCGGAGAACAGACAGTGAACGTGATCGTCTACGCAAACCGTCAGATTCAGGAAAATATATCAAGAGATGATATCGTGGCCACGGCCGACATCAGGGAGATGGATACGAGCACAGGGCTTGTGCCTGTGCAGATTGAGATTCCGAATTATTCCGGAAAATATGAGTCGGCAGAGGCAATTCCGAGAAATCTGCAGATTCAGCGGGAAAAATCAGGAAAAAAGGTGCTCTCGCTGACTGTTGACACAGGCGGAACAAATCCGGCGGACGGCTATATCCTCGGTGAGACGTCTCTGAGTCCGGATACGGTTACAATAACCGGACCGGAGTCTGTACTAAATCAGATCAACCGGGCGGTTGCGAATATCAGTGTTGACGGTTTTACGGAGGATGCGGATCTTACGGCGGAGCTCAGGCTCTATGACGCGAACGGCAATTCGGTGAGTCAGAGCCAGCTTGAGAACAATCTGGATGAAAACGGAATTACCGTGTCGGTGGAGATTCTGAAAGTGAAAAGTGTGCCGGTTGCATTTAACGCTTCGGGCAGCCCGGCAGAAGGCTATCAGTATACAGGCTTCAATGCGGTGCCTGAGACAGTGCAGATCTGCGGCAGGGCGGACGATGTGGACGATGTGGAGGAGATCACGGTTCCGGCTTCCGCAATTGATATCAGTGGGGCGTCAGAGCCTGTAGAACAAGCTGTGGATATCACTCCCTATCTTCCGGACGGGATCTCGCTTGTGGATGAAAATTCGGGCACGGTGACGATAACCGCTATGATCGAGCGGGAAGGAACGCGCACGATTTCCTTCCTGGTAAGCTCGATCAGAATGAACAATCTTGCGGAGGGGCTCACGGTGTCTTATCAGCCGGATGCAGAGATTGAGCTGCGCTTCACCGGAGAGGAGAGCCGGCTTGATGTGCTGGATATTTCCAATGCTGTGTCTGTCGATCTGAAAGAATACACGTCTCCCGGAACGTATAATGTCCCGGTGACTGTGGATGTGCCGGAAGGAATCACGCTGGAAAGTGAAGTAAATGTCCGGCTTACGCTGGAAGAAAAAACGGAAGAGAACAGCAGCGGGGCTTCGGACAGCTCAGAAAATGCCGCAGATTCGGGCGGATCAGCCGGGCAGGATGCAGAAGAATCCGGAGGAAATTCTTCAGCAGATAAGTGATACCTGTCCTCCGGAAATGGGCCGGAGACTGAAAAAAGATAAACAGAATATATAAGAGGTGAATCTGGGATGGTGAACGGGAAAGTTAAAATAAAAAACCCGACGGGGCTTCATTTAAGGCCGGCGGGGCTGTTTTGCAAAACAGCTATGCAGTTTGGAAGCAAAATTACAGTGCATAAGATGACAAGGCATGAGGATGTAACTGCAAATGCAAAGAGTGTGCTCAGCGTTCTGGGCGCGTGCATTAAAAGCGGTGATGAGATAGAGATTGTATGTGAGGGCAGCGATGAAGAGGAAGCGCTTGCCACGATGATACAGCTCGTGGAAGACGGGCTGGGAGAGTGAGACAGCCGTACAGAAAGCACGGCCGGATAATTCAGGGCACAGGGCAGCAGGCCAGGGCCATAGAAAACACAGGTTCAGGAGGAAAAAGTATGAGCAGGGCAGCACTTGTAATCATGGCGGCAGGGATCGGCAGCAGATTTGGGGGCGGAATAAAACAGCTCGCGCCGGTGGGGCCGCACGGCGAGATCATTATGGACTATTCGATCTATGATGCGATGGAAGCCGGATTTGACAAAGTCGTATTCGTAATCAGAAAAGATCTGGAAAAGGATTTCAAAGAAGTGATTGGAAGCCGGATCGAAAAGCAGGTGGAAACAGCCTATGTATATCAGGAAATCGATGACATTCCGCAGGAATACAGAGAAAAGTTTGCGGGCAGGACAAAGCCGTGGGGAACCGGACAGGCTATTCTGTGCTGCCGTGACGTGGTAAAAGAACCGTTTCTTGTGATCAATGCGGACGACTATTATGGGAAGAGCGCTTTCCGGGAGGCATACGCTCATTTGACAAGTATGTCTGATACTGGTAAAATACAAGGATGCATGGTCAGCTTTGTGCTGAGAAATACACTCAGTGATAACGGAGGCGTGACAAGAGGAGTCTGCCAGGTGGACGCAGATGGAATGCTCACTGATATTATTGAGACGCACAATATAGAAAAAGACGGAGAGAAAGCTGTCGTAAGAGAAGAGGGCGCAGAGAGACTGCTTGATGCAGAATCACCTGTTTCCATGAACATGTGGGGGCTTACGCCTGAGTTCTTTGGCATTCTGGAGTTGGGATTTGACGAGTTCCTCAAGGAAACGCCTGCGGAAAATCTGAAAGCAGAGTATCTCCTGCCCACGATTATCGGTGGGCTGCTTGAAAACAGGGAGATGAGTGTAAGGGTGCTTAAATCAGAAGATAAGTGGTTTGGAGTGACCTACAAGGAGGACCGGGAAGCCGTGATGAATTCAGTGAGAGCGCTGGTTGACGGCGGCCTTTATCCTTCTCCGCTCTATGTGTAAGAGAAAAGGATTTTTTTGGCATGGCAAAAAAGCAGAGGCCGGCGGAACCGGCCGGACGGAAGAATAAAAAAACAGATAAATATTCCAGGCGTTCCAGACGCAACAGATCAGGTGCATTTTTCCTTGTGCTGCAGGCGGTCTTAAGCTTGGCGTTTTTGGGAGTGGTCCTGCTTCTGGACGTGCTCCCTGTGAATTATCTGGCGCTGGTGGTAGCAGTGTTGTTTTTTCTCTGGTGTATTACATTTACCACTCAGGCGCTCAGACGTGGAAGGGGGATTCCGGGGAAGGTCTACAGTATGGTGATGATCGCTGTCCTTGCGGTGGGCACCTACTATGTCGGCAGAGGTACGAATATGCTTGCGGCGATTACCAGCGGCGGATTCCGTGTGGACAGTATGGTAGTGGCTGTGCTGGCAGATGATCCGGCCGAGACGCTGGAAGATGCGTCGGATTATAATTTCGGAGTTCAGTTCCAGAGCGGGGCTGAGAATATGCAGGCCGCTGTGACGGATATCCAGAATCAGCTCGAAACGGATATTACAATGACGGAATATAATTCTGTGCAGGAACAGGCAGAAGCCCTTATAAACGGCGAAGTCGAAGCGATTGTATACAATGAGGCAAATACGAGCGCCATGGAAGGTGCTGTATCAGATTTCAGCAGTCAGGTGAAAATCATTTCGAGATATGATATTGAGACAGAATTGAACCTGGGGGGATCTGCGGAGGATGACAGTCTGACAAAAGATGTGTTTACGGTATATATCAGCGGAATCGATACATATGGTGAGGATGATAAAACAAGAGATTCGATCCGCAGTGACGTAAATATCATCGCGGTAGTGAATCCGACAACGCATCAGATTCTGCTAGTCACAACACCGAGAGATTATTATGTGCCGCTGTATGGAGACGAGGATGTGATTTATCCGCAGGGCTCGCTGGACAAGCTGACCCACGCGGGAACATATGGAATTGATGCTTCCATGGAAACTCTGGGCGCGCTCTACGAGACGGATATTAATTATTATGTAAGGCTGAACTTTACATCATTGATAGACATTGTGGATATCCTTGGCGGAGTGGACGTCTACTCAGAGGTTGCGTTCAGCACCGGTACGGACGCCGGACTGGTAATGGATGTGCAGGAAGGCTACAACCACTTCAACGGTGAACAGGCGCTGGCGTTCTGCCGTGAGAGGCATAATCTTGCCGACGGAGACAACCAGAGAGGAAAGAACCAGCAGGCAGTGATCACTGCAATGCTCAAGAAAGCACTCTCCCCGACGATGCTTCTGAAAGCGAACAGTATTATTAACCAGGTAAGCCAGGATATTGAGACAAATATTACACAGGGGCAGATTACATCTCTGGTAAAAGAACAGCTCAGCTCGGGCGCTGAATGGACGATCCAGTCAGTCGCCGCGTCAGGTACAGATGGGGAAGACTATACATATTCAATTCCGAATGAACCGGTATATGTAATGTATCCGGACGAGGAGGTGTTGAATAACATCATCCATTTGGCGAACCTTGTGGAAAATGGAGAGACCCTGACAGAAGGGGATCAGTTAAACTAAAAGTATAAGACGGAAGAGCAGAACTTGGATTTGAAAAAGAGTTCTGCTTTTTCTTGTAAACAGGAGGGATGAGATATGAAAAAGAAAAGCTGCAAAGCAGCGGTACTGGTACTTGCAGGCTGCATGCTTTTTCAACTGACGGCCGGTATATCCGCATATGGAGCAGAGCTGCAGGAGGAAGAGACAGAGGTTACGGATTCATACGAAACAGATGAGGCAAGGCAGGAACCTCCGGAGCTGTCAGAGACTCTTCCGGATAATTCGGAAAACGCAGAGGGTGAAATTGACGATACTCCTGAGGATACAGGTGAAGAGGAGAGTATATCAGATCTGCCTGATTCCGTACCTGAAACTTCCATACCTGAAACAGTACAGGAGACGGGAAACAACACGCCACAGAATGAAGGTTCATCTGCTGAGAGCGTTTCACCGGAACAGTCTGATATTGAGCCTGCAGCAGAAGATACAGTGGAGAGAGAAGATGTGAATCAGCCTGCCGGGGCTTCGGTTTCCTATGAAGCACATGTTCAAAATATTGGGTGGATGAATCCTGTGAAGGACGGAGCAGTGGGAGGCACTCAAGGGAAGAAACTCCAGATGGAAGCGTTTAAAATCTATCTGACCAGCCCGGAAGATGAAACGGGAAATACCGTTGAAGGTACGATTCTCTACCGTGCTCACGTTCAGGATTATGGCTGGCTTGGCTGGACCCAAAACGGCCGGACTGCAGGAACAACAGGAGAGAAAAAACGGCTGGAGGCAGTGGAGATTAAACTGATCGGTCTGCTGGCGGAAACCTATGATATTTATTACCGTGCGCATGTAAGTGAGTATGGGACTCTTGGCTGGGCGAAGAATGGAGAAACCGCCGGCACCATGCAGATATCTACCCCTATGGAGTCACTGGAGATCATTCTGGTGAAAAAGGGAACGCCTTCCGCTCCGGTTCAGGACAGCCCGAGCTGTTTTACGGCTGAAAATAAAGGGGGAATAACCTATTCGGCCCATGTGAAGAATTTGGGCTGGATGGATTCTGTGGCAGATGGGGCTGTAGCGGGAACTCAGAAAAGAAGTCTTCAGATGGAAGCGCTGAGAATCTATCTGAATAATCCCAAAGATGCTTCGGGGGCGATTATACAGGGAAGTATCCAATATCGCGCGCATGTCCAGGACTACGGCTGGAGAGGGTGGTCCGGGAACGGACAGAATGCGGGAACGACCGGACAGTCCAAGAGGCTGGAAGCAATTCAGATTCAGCTGACAGGTCAAATGGCAGAAATGTATGACATCTATTATCGGACTCATGTCAGCAGCTATGGAACCCTCGGCTGGGCAAAGAATGGAGAGACGGCGGGTACGACTCAGCTTTCGCGAGCAATAGAATCGGTAGAGATTCTTCTGGTGGAAAAAGGCTCTTCTTCCGCGCCGGTACAGGATCGGCTGAGCTGCTATACGCCTACGTCAAAAGGAACAGTGACATATTCGGCGCATGTGGAAAGCCTGGGCTGGATGGATTCCGTGGCGGACGGTGCCACGGCAGGAACTCAGGGACAAAATCTGCAAATGGAGGCCCTGAAAATTAATCTGAATAATCCTATGGATGAAAATGGAAATATGATCGGCGGGAGTATTCAGTATCAGGCCCATGTTCAGGATTATGGCTGGAGAGGATGGACAGAAAACGGGGGAAATGCCGGAACAACCGGACAGAAGAAGCGTATGGAAGCTGTTCAGATCAGACTGACAGGAGATATGGCGCAGAAATATGATATATATTACCGAACTCATGTGCAGAACTTCGGCTGGCTTGACTGGGCTAAAAACGGAGCTTCATCCGGGACATCCGGGCTTGCCAAGCAGCTGGAAGCGATAGAGATCATACTTGTGAAAAAAGGAAGCGCAGCGCCAGGTTCCGTAACGACTCCTTATATAGATGAAGCCGGTCTTGTATCCGGAATGAGGATCAGCGCGAAGACGGATCAAATACTGATCGTAAACGCAAAAGGTGGAAGTACGGCAGATGTAAAATTGTGGGAAAAGCAAAATGGAACTTGGAAGAGTACAAGACAAATGAGCGGTTTTGTCGGTTCGAAAGGTGTTGGAGAGCCGAGAGAAGGAATATCCAGAACGCCCCAGGGGGCATATACACTTGGTTTTGCTTTTGGAATCGGCAGAAATCCGGGAACAAAACTTCCATACCGTCAGATTACGCAGAACAGTTACTGGGTGGGAGATTCATCAAGTCCTCACTATAACACATGGCAGGAGTATCCGTATCGAAAAAGCTGGAAAGATGAGCATCTGATTGATTACAGGATATCATATGAATTTGCGATTACTTTGGATTTTGATAACGGACCCGGAGGAGGTTCCGCATTTTTCCTTCATGTATCAAACGGTATACCTACGGCGGGATGTATTTCAGTTCCAAGGGATCAGATGCTGTATTTGATGCGAACGATAAAAAAAGGAGCGTATATTGTTAATATCAACGATGTGGCAGAATTGAGGAATTATTAAGTATATTACAGCTATAAAGTTCAATAACGTTTTTCGTCAAAATGAGTCCGGAAGTGGAGCC
>JAHZHF010000147.1 GCA_019420405.1 Clostridiales bacterium | reverse complement strand
TAACTATATTTTACACCTTTTGCCGGGCTTTGTTTAGCCCGGCATTTGGTTTATTGGGAATGGAAACGGGACCATCGCACTAATTACTTAGTGCGACAGCCCCGTTTTTTCTGCTATTGAGAGTGTATACTGTTTATCCGATATCAGTTGAGCTATTGTAGCTGAAAAAGGATGGTGTATGTCCGCAATTTAGCAAAATTGAGCCCGTATTTATAAGGTTTTTTCTGCTTATTTTGCGAGGAGACGAAGAAGAGTAGGCAGATGCGCTGAAATGGGGATAAGTTGCGGACAATTAGATAAAGGGCATGATACATGGAGGCAACTGACTTAATCTAATTCTTCACCATTCGACAGTATCACTTTCCTGTACCAGTCAAAAGAAGTCTTTTTATATCTTTTGTATGTCCCATTTCCCTGGTCATTCCGATCTACATAAATCATGCCATAACGCTTTCCCATTTCTCCGGTAGATGCACTGACAAGATCGATACAGCCCCATGCAGTATATCCGATTATTTCTACACCGTCTGAATTAATCGCGTTTTTTATTTCACGGATATGCTCTCTCAGATAAGAAATCCTGTATTCATCATTAATTATATTGAATTCATTGAAATTATCCCGTGCGCCCAGTCCGTTTTCCACAACAAAAAGAGGTTTCTGGTAGCGGTCATACAGACTGTTTAAGGTAATCCTGAATCCCAGAGGATCAATCTGCCATCCCCATTCACTGGCAGGCAGATAGGGGTTGCGGAGTGTCGGAAATAAATTCCCCTCCGTCTTATCTTTCATGGCAGGATCTGCGCTGACCAGGCTGGAAGAGTAATAGGACAGAGAAATAAAGTCACAGGGATTTTTACGCAGGTGTTCAAGATCGCTGTCCGTAATATCCAGATTCAGTTTGTTCTTCTCGAAGAATTTCCAGGCATATCCGGGATAATATCCTCTTGATTGTACATCAATGAAGAAATAGTTTTCACGGTCGGCAAGTTTGGCAGCCCATACATCAGAAGGATTGCAGGTATAAGGGTAAATATCTCCTGCGGCAAGCATACATCCGACCTGGTTATTCCGGTCAATTTCATGTGCCAGACCGGTTGCAAGTGCACTTGCAACAAGCTCATAATGTGCGGCCTGATATTTGATCTCCATTTCATTTTCCCAGGAATCGATCTCAATACCGGCTGCCATGAACGGCGCATGAAGAAGCATGTTGATCTCATTAAAGGTAATCCAATACCTGACAAGTCCTTTAAAACGCTCGAAAAGTGTCCTGCAAAGTTTCAGATAGCACCCAATCATACGACGGTCCTTCCAGGAACCAAACGATTTAATTAATCCTACAGGACAGTCAAAATGACAGATTGTTACAACCGGTTCGATACCATACTTCTTACATTCTCTGAAAACATTTTCATAGAACAAAAGCCCTTTTTCATTTGGGGAATCTTCATCTCCATTAGGGAAAATTCTTGTCCATGAGATGGAAAGGCGGAAACAGCTAAAGCCCATTTCATGGAATAACCGGATGTCCTCTTTATAGTGATGGTAAAAATCTATTCCGGTCCGCGAAGGATAGATCATTGTATTGTCCAGGGAATATGATACATTTTTGCCTTTCATTACAGAGTCACGTTCATCGCCTAATGGGATCAGGTCAAGATTTGACGGACCTCTGCCGTCAGCGTTCCATGCTCCTTCACACTGGTTGGCGGAGACAGCTCCGCCCCACAAAAATTTATCTGTACTCATATGTTATCCTTTCTTTCTTTTTATTTCCAGAAGTACGTCTTTGGAATGAATTTCTGTTTTTGCGGTTTTTGTAAGCGATTCAAATTCATCTGTATTCGTAATAATAACGGGAGTAACAGTGCTGTAACCCTCTGCCTCTATTTTATCTTTGTCAAATTTGAGGATAAGCTCTCCGCGTTTTACTTTGTCTCCCTGCTTTTTGAGCGGCGTAAAATATTTCCCATCCAGAGACACGGTATTGAAGCCGATATGTATGAGGATATCTTCCCCTGCTTCTCCGGTAAAGCCGATCGCGTGTCCGGTGGGGAACAGAACGCTGATGGTTCCATCAACCGGAGCATGGACATTGCCGTCTGAGGGGGCAATCGCAATGCCATCATCCATTGCGCCGCTGCTGAACGCTTCATCTTCCACCTGATCCAGAGGAACAACCGAGCCGGTCAAAGGGGCTGAAATCTGTTCCACTGCCGGGAGTTCTAAAGCCGGGCTGGAAACAGCGGATGGAGCAGAAGGTGCGGATGCTGCTTCCTCTTGTGGTACACTGTCTTTATGGAGAAACAAAGTCAGTACAAAAGCGATGATTGAACTTCCAATAACGGCGATAATACCGGTGATCAGGCTGTCCATATTTCCGTCAGGGCTGATAAGTCCCGGGAATTCAAAGACACCAAGTCCTGCCATTGTATACTCTCTGAAACCGGAAGCTCCGAGGAAAGCTCCGCCTATTCCGGATGCAATACAGCTTATAATAAACGGTTTTTTCAGTGGAAGAGTAATACCGTAAATTGCCGGCTCCGTTACACCGAAAATACCCGAGATAAATGCCGGGAGACAAAGGGATTTACGTTTCGGATCTTTGGTTTTGAGGAAAACTGCAAGAACCACGGCACATTGCGTAAAAGTAGTAGTAAACATAGGCATCATGATCTGATCGTATCCGAGTGTCATCAGATTGTTGAGGTAAACAGGGATAATTCCCCAGTGAAGCCCGAACATGACCAGAAGCTGATAAAATCCTCCCATCAGCAGACCTTCCAGAAGCGGTGAAATATTGTACAGCCATTGGAAGAAACTGGATATAGCATTAGATGCAAATGTAGCTACCGGACCGATTACAAGGAATCCCAGGATCAGGGAAATAAGCAGTGTCAGCATTGGTACGATGAAGCTTTTTACGATATCCGGAATAATCTTTTCAAAGAACTTCTGCAGTTTTGAGGCAAAGTAACTGATAAAAATTACGGGAATAACAGTTGAGGTGTAGTCCATTGCAATAAAAGGGATTCCGAAGAAGGAAGTGTAGATATCGCTGGCAAAAGGAGTTCCCTCAAATAAAGTATAGAGTGCTTCTGAGCTTCCTGACAGGGCAGAGAGCTGAACAGTCGGATAGCAGAGTGTCAGTCCGATCAGGAATCCGGTGAGTGGTTTCAGACCAAATTTTTTAGCAGATGTATAACCTAACAGTGCAGGCAGGAACATAAACAGTGCATCGGAGGTATGTTTTTCGCGATTTCAATTGGTTTTGGCGGTGAGTACGTACAGGATCAGGGAATTGTAGTTGCAAATCAGTTTATGGCGAATCTTCAGACTATCGGCTCATCAGGACTTTTCATTATGATACCGGTAGTGGGCGCGTATATCGCTTATGCGATTGCTGGAAAACCGGCGCTGGCTCCGGCATTCGTGCTTTGTTACATGGCGAATATCGAAGTTGGAGCATCAGCAACAAAAACAGGATTTCTGGGGGCGCTTCTTCTGGGACTGGCAACCGGTATCATGGTTTCATATCTGAAAAAAGTAAAATGGCCGGATGTGATAAAACCGATCGTGCCAATTATTATTATTCCACTTCTCACAGTATTCGTTCTGGGGATGATTTATATCTATGTGCTGCTTGTTCCGATCAGCATGTTTGTAAACGCACTTACAGCGCTTTTGGAAGGGCTCTCCACAACAAGCATGATCCTTGTCGCAATGGTAATCGGTATAATGCTTGCAGTTGATATGGGCGGCCCGATCAATAAAACATGTACACTGTTCTTATATATGATGGCAGAAACAGGGCGTTATGAGTTCTTTGCTTTCCTGGCAGCAGGCGCCTGCATTCCGGCAATTGGAATGGGAATAGCAACATTTATTTCTAAGAAACGATATACAGAAGGTGAACGTGTTGCAGGCGTTACCTCGTTTATTATGGGATGTATGGGATTGACAGAAGGGGCGATTCCGCTGGCAACTGCGGATCCGGCAAGAGTAATTCCGTCTATCTGTGTAGGAGGCGCTGTAGGAAATGCGCTGGTATATCTGTTCGGATGTATTAATTACTGCCCGCACGGAGGGTTTATAGTTATACCGGCAATTACTGGAAAACTTGGGTATGTGATCGCGGTGCTTGTCGGAAGTGCAGTGACTGCGATTATGGTTAATCTGTTGAAAAAACCTGTTCAGATGAAAGCAGCAGAATCAGATAACAGTAAAAAAGACTGAAAGATTACAGGAGGCAGTTTAGGGTGAACAAATCTTATTATGAACCGATTGTAAAATACCATGAGAACATGAGTATAGAAGAATTAAAGAAATTAGCTCTTCAGCTGAGAAGAGATGTGGCGGATCTGATCAATTTCGCAGGAACCAGATCAGGGCATGTCGGAGGAGAGTTCTCGATCGCAGATGTGATGGCTGCTTTGTATGGCAGATATCTGAGACTGAAACCAGATGAGCCGCAGTGGGCAGGAAGAGATATTATGATCCTTTCCAAGGGACATAATTCTGGAGTGCAGTATGCGGCACTTGCGTTTCGCGGAATTATAAGCAGAGATGCGCTTTTCAATGAAATGAATAAATCCACATCGATGCTGCAGGAGCATGGATGTACTTCAATTCCGGGGATTGAGGCTCCGACAGGGGCGCTTGGAATGGGACTGTCTGCCGGAGCAGGAATGGCATGGGCGATAAAAAATGATAAAAAGGATAACCGGGTATTTGTTGTGCTGGGGGATGGAGAATGCACAGAAGGGCAGATATGGGAAGCTGCCATGTTTGCAAACAGTTATAATCTTGATAACCTGACAGCAATTGTCGATTATAACCAATATGTAATAACGGGTAATATCCAGGATATTATTCATGTGGGTTCATTTGCTGACAAGTTTAAAGCATTTGGCTGGGATACACAGGTTGTCGATGGACATAACATGGAAGAGATTACTCAGGCACTGGATCATACGCAGGATCTGTCTTACGAGCCGGGAAAGCCGAGGGTAATTATTGCGAATACGGTGAAAGGATATCCGATCTCATTTATGGTGAAAGACCCGATTACCTATCATTCTGCACATTTTAATGATGAGATTTATAAAAAAGTAATGGAGGAATTAGCATAGTGGCAGGAACAATTTATGGATCAAAACTGCAGGGGATGAGAGCTGCAGTTGGGGATACTTTGGTTGAACTGGGCAGAGAAAATGAGCAGATAGTTGTTATTGATGCGGAGACTGCTGTTGCGACGAATATTATACCGTTTAAAAATGAGTTCCCGGAAAGATTCTTAACAACGTGTATTGCAGAGCAGAATGCGATCAGCGTGGCTTACGGACTGCAGAGAATGGGCTATATCCCGTTTGTACCTCTATTTGCATCCTTTATTGCCCGCAGATCATTTGACCAGATTTTTGTCCAGGCTGGTTATGCAAACGCAAATATAAAAATGATGGGATGTTATGCAGGAATAACAGCTGCAAGCGTAGGAGCGACGCACCAGTCTTTTAATGATATTGCAGTGATGAGGACGATTCCCAATATTAAAGTAATCGAGGCTTGCGATGCGGACGAGCTGAGCGAGGCGATAAAAGCAGCGGCCGAATATGTCGGCCCGGTTTACATCCGTGTTGTGCGTTCGGATCTGGAGAGATACGAAGTAAAGCAGATGCCGGAAGATTATCACTTCGAGATGGGCAAAGCAGCGGTGATCAGAGAGGGAAAAGATGTTACTCTAATCGGATCAGGAATCATGGTTTCACGATGCAAGGAAGCGGCTGAAATTCTTCATGACAGAGGTATTTCGGCGGAGGTAATCAATGTTAGCACTATAAAACCACTCGATATAGAAACAATCGTCCGTTCTGCATCTAAGACAAAGCATGTAGTTACTGCAGAAAACAATACGATCATTGGCGGCCTGGGAGGGGCAGTAGCAGAAGCTTTAAGTGAAGAATGCCCTGTAAAAATGAGAAGAATCGGAATCAGAGACAGATTCGGACACTCCGGTCTTATTGATGAACTTTTGGAACTCTATAATCTGACAACAGATGACATAGTGAAAAAGGCGCTGGAAGTGCTGGAATAGAGGACATAAAAATGCGACTGATACTTATCCGTCACGCAGAGCCGGACTACGCAAAGGACACTCTGACTGAAAAGGGGTGGAGGGAGGCGGAGCTGCTGTCAGAGAGAGTGAGCAGATGGGGTGTGACAGAGTTTTTCTGTTCACCCCTTGGAAGGGCTAGGGATACAGCTTCCATATCCTTGAAGAAAATGAATCGAACTGCGGTTACTGCTGAGTGGCTCAGCGAATTTTCGTGTCAGGTGAAAAATCCGGTTACAGGGCAGATGACTTCGCCCTGGGAATATATTCCATCGAACTGGACTGCAGATCCGCTGATGTATGACAGTGAGGAGTGGGTGAACTCAGAAATCTGCAGTTCATATCCGAAGGTTGGGAAGAAATATCGGCTTATCTGTTGGGAAATGGACAGGGTGCTCGAAACTTACGGTTATATAAGGGAGAAAAATATTTACTGTGTAAGAGGAAAGCAGGAACGGTTTATAGTCCATACGCCTGCGCCAAGTGAACCGGAGAAAATGGAGATGCTTCCTGACGGAAATGAGCCATGCATTGTCATATTTGCGCATTTTGGCGTGATTTCATCAATTCTCTCTCATTTATTAAATATTCCGTTTGTTCTTTTGACACATGCGGTATTTTTTCCCACAAGTTCTGTTACGGTTCTGTCAGCGGAAGAGCGCTGGGGGAACGAAGCGTATTTCAGAGCGCAGTGTATAGGGGATGTCCATCATCTGCTGGCCGGAGGAGAAACGGTTTCCGCAGCAGGTTCCTTTGTAAAGCCATTTCAAGGCTAGAGTGTCACTACGAGAAAAGAATAAGGCTGCCACATCTTCAATAGATAACTATTGATATGTGACAGCCGTTTTGTTAGTAGTCTAAGGTTTGGCAAGCAGGTATTTTACATCTGCCTTTTTAATCTGTGCAAGCTCTTCCTGATTTAATTCCTTATCTGTAATAAGATAATCAAATGGAGACAGATCACAAATAGAGAAGACGGCCGTCTGGCCGAATTTGCTGCTGTCAATCATCAAAATCACTTCCTGGGCTGCAGAAAGAGCGTTTTTCTGAAAATCTACATCATCCTGATAATATCCTGTAAGTATAAATTCTGTACTGAGAGCTGCGCCGGATTTACCCAGCCGCCTAAGAAAAACATTCGTTTACATTTTTTTTCTTAGGCGAAAATAGAAGCAATAGAAAAAGAATTAAAAAGCTGATAAATGATTGAAATGAAATTCGCCTTTGGAGAGATGTTTATTACTGCAAGCAACGAAACAGGCATGCTTGTATTGGAGGATTTGATTGGCCTGTATACCGGCATAAACGGCCTGTTTACAGGCTGTACAAGTCTGTACAACTTTTTGAGAAAATGAGAAATGCTCCAAACCCTCTGTTTGCAAGGATTTGAAGCATTTTAGCCAATGCCGCAGACCGGAATCGAACCGGTACGGGTATCACTACCCACGGGATTTTA
>JAHZHF010000146.1 GCA_019420405.1 Clostridiales bacterium | reverse complement strand
GGCTGTCCTTGCCTTTAATCCGTATCCGGTACTTTGTAGTTTCCCTTATCCCCTGGAGCGAAGCCCTGAGCCGTCCCCCATCCCCGCAGAATACGTCTCAGAATAGCTCCTGTTTTCGGACGTTTTGAATTCGGAAGTTAGTGAACTTTATAGCTGCTATCCCCCACGAATACGATCACTGATCTCTCCCCAAGCAGAAGTGTCTTCTCCGCAACAGGCATTTCGTCCTCCTCAAAGATCTGGCGGAGGGGATCTCCGGTGTTGACTGCTATGCGCCAGCGATAACCGTCCGGCAGGTCCGGGAGCGTCATCTCAGCTGCATGCCAATGGGCGTTGACGGCCACATAGACCAGATCCTCCTGTCCGGATTCTTCGCAGTATCCGGAGAAGAGGACGCAGGAGACGTAGGCGCTCTCCGGTGCGTCCGGTTCCCACGGGATGATCCCGTGGAGACTCATGGAGGGAAAACCGATGTAGCTCGGCTCCAGATCTTTCCGGATGGCCGGATGGCTCTGACGGAAGCGGATCATATACTGGAAGAACCGGAACAGTTCGCGCCCGGTCTCTTTTTCGAGCAGCGACCAGTCAAGCCAGGAGATCGGGTTATCCTGGCAGTAGGGGTTGTTGTTGCCGTAACGTGTGTCGCCGAATTCGTCCCCTGAGAGAAACATGGGTGTACCGCGGCTGCACATGAGTACGGCACAGGCATTTTTTATCATTTTCATGCGGAGTTTTCTTACTTCCGGATCGCCGGTATCCCCCTCTTCGCCGCAGTTCCAACTGTTATTATCATCAGAACCGTCAGTATTGTCCCAGCCGTTCGCCTCGTTGTGCTTCTGGTTATAACTGTACAGATCGTACAGGGTAAAACCGTCATGGCAGGTGATGAAGTTGACGGAGGCGTTCCCGCCCCGGTATACGGGATCGTACAGGTCAGGGGAGCCGATCATGCGCTGTGCGGCGATACGGGCCATTCCCTCATCCCCTTTTAAGAAGCAGCGCATATCGTCCCTGTACCGGCCGTTCCACTCAGCCCACCGCTTCCAGGAGGGGAAGGAACCAACCTGGTAGAGTCCTCCGGCGTCCCATGCCTCGGCGATCAGCTTGACATTCCCGAGGATTGAGTCAAAGGCCAGACTTCGAAGAAGAGGCGGCTGATTCATGGGAGTTCCGTCTACGTTGCGTCCGAGTATGGAGGCAAGGTCAAAACGGAATCCGTCCACACGGTACTCGATTACCCAGTAGCGCAGGCAGTTGAGGATCAGTTCCTGGACGACAGGATGGTTACAGTTCAGCGTGTTTCCGCATCCGCTGAAATTATAATATTTTCCGTCCGGTGTGAGCATATAATATATATTGTTGTCAAAGCCTTTAAAGGAGAAACAGGCGCCCATCTCGTTCCCCTCGGCGGTGTGGTTGAAGACCACATCGAGGATGACATCGATATCATTCGCATGAAGTTCCTTTATAAGCGTTTTCAGCTCCAGCCCCTCCCGATTATACTCGATGGTGGAAGAGTAGCTCGTATTCGGGGCGAAGAAGCTGACCGGGTTATAGCCCCAGTAGTCGAGAAGCTGGGTTTCATCGATCAGCCGGGCGTCCCTCATCTCGTCAAATTCAAATACGGGCATCAGTTCTACCGCATTGACGCCCAGCTCTTTCAGGTAAGGAATCTTTTCTTTCAGCCCGTGGAAGGTGCCGGGACAGACTACGCCCGAGGAAGAATCCTGGGTGAAGCCTCTGACGTGTAGTTCGTAGATCACCAGATCCTCCATGGGGATCGGGGCCTTTCGCTCGGTCCCCCAGTCGAAGTTTGACCGGACGACTCTGGCCCGGTATCCGTGCTGGGCGTTATTCTTATGTCCCCATCGGCTCTGTCCGGTCACCGCTCTGGCATACGGGTCCAGAAGGAGTTTGGTTTTGTCAAAGCGGAGTCCCTTTTTCTCATCGTAGGGACCGTCCAGGCGGTAGGCATATTCGAACTCTTCAATGTCCAGCCCGAATACGATCATGGAATAGCAGAAACCGATCCGGTAATTATCCGGAAACGGAAGCACTGCAAACGGTTCCTCCGCCTCCCGGTGGAAGAGGAGGAGTTCGCAGGAGGTGGCTCCATGGGACTGGATCGTAAAATTGACCCCTCCGGGAATGATCGTGGCTCCAAAATCCCGGAAAAATCCGGGCCGTACCTGGAATCCGCATATCGTGTCAATTGGGGTTAACTGCCGGGCCGGAACCAGCACCATATCCGGCGTATATTTTTTCATAGAGTCTCTCCTTTCGATGCTTTGTCCTGTCAGTTTCTTCTACCTCTTTCCCAGATAAAACACAGCTACCTGAGTGCGGTCCCGCAGCCCGAGCTTGTCAAGTATGCTGCTTAAATAGTTTCTCACAGTTCCCTCGCTTAAATACAGACGGCCGGCGATTTCCCGGTTGCTTAATCCCTCTGCGATAAGGCGGATCACCTCCAGCTCCCGTTCGCTGATGTCGCAGGCGGCCCAGTCAAAGGCGGGCGGCGACTGAAGGAGGGTGGGAATCCGGGACATGATCTCGGTGCCGAATACAGTCTGTCCGGAATATACAGCCCGGATTGCGGGGGCGATATTCTGATAATCCTGTTTGAGCAGGTACCCCCTGGCTCCCAGTTTCAGAGCCTTTACAATGTACTCATCATCGGAGAACGTAGTCAGTAGGAGAATCCGTGCGTCAGGAAATTCTCCCAGCACTTCTGCGGCGGCTTTGAGCCCGTCTGTCTTTTTCATCCGGATGTCCATGAGAAGGACGTCCGGAGTGTGCTCCCGGTAGAGAGTCAGGGCGTCAGCGCCATCGTCCGCCGTGGCTGCCACCTCAAAATCAGGCTGGGCTTCCAGTATTATCTTCAGCGCACTCACTACGAGACAGTCGTCGTCGATCAGTATCAGTTTCATACAGTTGTCTCCTTCGGTATGGTGATTAGTATTTTAAAGCCGTGTTCGGTCAGGATGTGGAAATATCCTCCGAGTCTGTCTGTCCGGTCCTTCATATTCGAGAGTCCCATCCCGGCTCCCGGCGTCCCGGAAATACCCGGGATATTCGTCCGCGAATCCCGCCCTGTCCCGTTATCTTCTATGCAGAGCTGATATATGGCGGGGTGCTCCCGCAGGGTGACGGATGCTCTGGTGGCGCTGCTGTGCCGGATGATGTTGGAGAGGGCTTCTTTGGTGATGGCGATGAAGCCGTATTTTACCTCCCGGGGGACATTGGGGCCGCAGTCATAGCAGTATGTGACCGGACAGAATGTAAAGTCTTTCAGGAGAGAGCGGATGGCATCATCCAGATCCACAGCCTCATCCCGCAGGTCATGGACACTGCTGCGGATGCTGTCCATCGCAAGCCCCAGACTCTCCTCCAGTGAATCCAGTGTTTTTTCGAGTCCGGGTTCATGGTTTACCGCTTTTGCTGCTCCGGTCAGCAGGATGGAGCGGGAGAGAAGATGTCCCACATTGTCGTGGATCTCTCTTGCGATGCGGTTGCGCTCCCGCAGTGTGGCTGCCTGGACTTCGTAGTCCTGCTTTTCCATAAGGGAACGGTTCTTCTCCGTGAGCAGAAGGTCTCTTTCCGTGCTGTCATCCTGGGTGCGCCGGAGCCTGTCTTCCATACTCTCCATAGTACTGGCGGACTGTTCCAGGAGATACGCCGCAGCGAATCCCCAAAAATACAGAAACAAGAATAGGAGCGGCAGTTCAAGCAGAAATCCGGCCAGGAGAAGAAACAGGACGGATGCAGACAATACCGGCATTTTATTTTTGTGGACCGCACAGAGGAGTCCGTACACAGACAACGGGCAGAAAAAGAGAAAATCCGGACAGAAAATCGTAATGGCGAACTGGCCGAGACAGGCCAAAGAGAGCGGGATACGCCCCGTACAGGCGAGAATCACACAGATTAAAATTATGGCATACAGAAACGCCAGAATATATCCCATATCCGGATGCGTGAGAAACAGCGAGACCATGCAGAAAAGCAAAAGCAGTCCCAGATTCGCCAGATGTTTCATGTCCTGTACCCCCTTCCGATGGCGGACCGCCGGCCCGGCAGTCTGCCGGATGTTCGCAGATCCGGTTGAGTCGTCAATGTAATGATACCGTCATTATACCCCATAATCTCCGCGAGGGCAAAGTAAATGAAGGATTTGTGACATTTGTCATGCAAAGCCGTGACGGGAGGCACTACAGGAAGTCGTGAGTCAGAGATATACTGATTACGAAAGGAATCGGAAAAGACTGAGAAAGGAAGAAAATCATGATAAAGATTGAGAATCTTGTGAAACGGTACGGAAGTGTTGTGGCGCTGAACCATATGAATCTGGAGGTGCAGGAGGGAGAAATATTCGGCCTGCTCGGACCCAACGGCAGCGGGAAGACTACGGCGATCAACTGTATGCTGGCGCTGCTTAAGTTTGACCGGGGAAGTATCCGGATCTTTGGAGAGGAGATGGCGCCGGACAACTACCGGGTGAAAAGCCAGATCGGCGTGGTAATGCAGGATGTGGCAGTTTTTGACGAGCTGAATGTATATGATAACATTGATTATTTCTGCGGCCTTTATGTGAAAGATAAGAAGAGGAGAAAGGAGCTGGTGGAGGAGGCCATCCGTTTTGCCGGGCTGGAAGAGTACCGTAAGGTTTATCCGAAGAAGCTCTCGGGAGGACTGTTGAGAAGACTGAATATTGCCTGCGGGATCGCGCACAAACCCCGTCTGATTTTCCTTGATGAACCGACTGTGGCTGTTGACCCGCAGAGCAGGAATAAAATTCTGGAGGGGATCTGTGAGCTGAACCGCCAGGGATCCACGATTGTGTACACCTCCCATTACATGGGGGAGGTGGAGCAGATCTGTACCAGGATCGCCATCATGGATCATGGAAGATGTATCGCTGTCGGGACGTCGGAGGAATTAAAGAGCATGATCAAGACTGGAGAGACGATCACGATCGAGGCCGTGGTTCTTGAAGAGGCGGACCTGGCGCATATCCGGGAGCTGCCCCATGTGTTTGAGGTATCTTATAAAGACCAGACCCTGGTTGTCAGATGTACCGGAGCAAGGCACAATCTGCTCCGTATTCTGGAATATCTGCAGGGCAGGAAGATTCTGTTCGGACGTGTGTTTTCCGAGCTGCCGACCTTAAACGACGTGTTCCTGGAGATCACAGGAAAGCAGCTCAGAGACTAAAGCTGCGGCCCTTCATATAATGGGAAACTGTAACGCAAAAAGGCAGAGAAAACAGAGAAAAATATGAGGAGGAAACAAACATGCTGCAGCAGTTGAAATATGCGCTGATCACAAAGATGAGAAACAGAAGCATTATTTTCTGGCCGTTTCTTTTCCCGCTGGCGCTGACCACGCTGATGTATTTTTCCGTAGGGCAGGTGGAGGAGGCGGATTTCGATACGATCGATACGGCGGTCGTGTTCGAACAGACAGAGGAGACAGACGGCGGCGAAGAAACAGTACAGGAGGTATTTTTGCAGTATCTGGAGGCTATGGAGGACGATTCGGAACTGATCCGCATCCATGAAATGACCGGAGAAGAGGCGGTCAAAGCGCTGGAGGAGGGGAAAGTGCAGGGAATCTACTCTGTGGAGGGAGAAAATCTGTCCCTTGCGGTCAGTGAAACGGGACTGGCATCCACGATTCTGGAATCCGTGCTCGACGGCTATGAGGAAGGACGGAGGACGGTTGAAAACGTAATGAAGTACCACCCGGAGGGGATCGAAGCGGCTCTGGAGAAGATCGCAGGCTATGATACGGCGGTGGATCGGATCTCGCTTGGCGGCCGCACGACAAATACGATGTCTCAGTTTTTTTATTCAATGATCGGTATGGCGTGCCTGTACGGGTGCTTTATCGGTTTTGGATGTGCGATGTGGCTCCAGTGCAACCTGACGGCGCTTGCAGCCCGCAGGTGTGTGGCTCCGGTGCATCGCCTAAAGCTGATTCTGACAGAGTTTGCCGCGGGTTTTGGAATTCATTTTGTGAATATGCTGGTTCTGCTTGCCTATATGAAATATATCCTGCGTCTGGAATTCACGGGATCGTATCTGTCCATGGTTCCGGTCGTATTTGCCGGAGGCATGTTCGGAGTATCGATGGGAATCTTCGTGGGAAGTATCGGGAAAATGGGAGAAGGGATTAAGATCGGCATCCTGGTCGGCGTCTCCATGCTGCTGAGCTTCATGGCCGGGCTGATGAATCCCCAGATTAAGGCATGGATCGATGAGACTCTTCCGATGTTAAACAGGGTCAATCCGGCTGCCGTGATCTCGGATGCTCTTTACTGCGTCAACGTCTACGACTCGCCCGGGAGATACGCCCAGGATATGGTGATCCTGACGGGAATGTGCGCCCTGATGGTGGCGGGAGCTTTTCTGATCGTAAGGAGGGAACGATATGACAGTATTTAAGGCCTATATGAAAATTGCCCGGAAAAATGTATGGCTGATTTTTATGTACATGGGGATTTTCTTCACGCTGACGCTTATTTTTCAGGGGACGGCCGAAACGGAGAATACAGGATATCAGGCAGAGGGAACGACAGTCGGTGTAGTAGATGAAGACGGAGGGGCGCTGGCGGAAAGTCTGATCCGGATGCTGGGGACAAACAATGAGGTGCTTATACTTCCGGACGATACAGAAGTGCTTCAGGAGAATCTTTTCTACCGGAATGTGGAGTATATTGTGAGGATTCCGGAGAATTTTATGAAGCGGTGCATTGAGGATGAGGAAAATCTGAAGGTGACGGCCGTACCGGACACGTATTCCGGCTCCTACGTGGATCAGTCCATCAGCAGTTTTATAAATTTTGCCCGCAGTTATTATGCAGCCGGATTTTCGGAGGAGGCGATCGCAGCGTGTTCCGGAGAACGGCAGGATACGGAAGTTGTGTTTATGGATTTCGCGGGGGATGAAGGAAAGGCACAGTCCTATGTATATTATTACAGATATCTCCCGTTTCTGCTGCTCAGCGTGATCTGCTATATGATGGGCTATATTCTGATCGGATTCAGGAGGGGCAGGCTCCCCCAGAGAATGCGGGCGTCTGCGGTTCCGGCAAGGAGGCAGACGATGGAAGGGCTTTTTGCGTCTCTCGTCCTGTCCATTGGAATCTGGGCGGTATGCATGGGAGCAGCCTTCCTTCTGTATGGGAGAAATATGATAATGAGCGGCAGTGCGGCCTATTATCTGTTGAATTCGATCGCCCTGCTGGCTGTATCGCTTACGCTTGCCTATCTGATCGCGACGCTGGTGGGGGATTCCAATGAACTCAGCGGAATTGTAAATATCGCAGCGCTTGGGATGTGTTTCGTATGCGGGACATTCGTGGAGATGGATCTGTTAAGTTCCGGGGTGAGAAGAGCAGCTCAGTTTCTGCCTGTATACTGGTATGAGACGGTGAATAACCTTCTGGCTGGAGCAGGAGATATCACAGGGAGCATAAGAACGGAGATCTTCCAGGGGATCGGAATCCAGTTTGTCTTTGCGGCGGCGTTTGTCTGCATTACACTTGCGGTTTCGAGAGAGCGGTAGTTCAGCTATAAAGTTCAATAACTCCCTGGCTAGAAACTTCCGAAATCAGAGAGTATTTTGAAGACGTATTCTG